>CAZXMD010000021.1:0-17369 GCA_964641635.1 uncultured Candidatus Finniella sp.
GGCCGTAGCCCAACAGCTCTTCCAACTATTTGCGGATCGAGGCGTTCAAGCACGCTTTGTGGGGGGGTGTGTGCGGGATGCGATTCTTGGTATTACGGCCCATGATATTGATATTGCGGTTCCCGTTTCTCCAGACGAGATTATTTATATCCTCACCACAGCTGACATCCACACTATTCCCACCGGCTATGACTTTGGGACAATAACCGCCGTCATTGGGGGCTGTCCGTTTCAATTGACGTCTCTTCGCGTTGATTGGGAGACAAATGGTCGACATCCCCGTGTGACGTACGGCACGGATTGGGAGGAAGATGCTGCCCGCCGTGACTTTACCATGAACGCCCTTTATGCTGATAAGGATGGCGTGGTTTATGATTATTTTAAAGGCGTTGAAGATCTGGAGGCGGGTGTTGTCCGCTTTGTAGGCGATGCTCATCAACGCATTCAAGAAGATTATTTACGCATCTTGCGCTATTTCCGCTTTTTGGCTTGGTATGGGCATGGTCCCATTGATGAGGAGGCGGTTAAAGCGTGTACGGCTTTAAGCCATGGGCTTAGTGGATTGTCGCGGGAACGCATTGGCCATGAATTTTTAAAGCTGCTTGGTTCCCCACAACCCCTGCCAAGTTTGAAATTGATGAACCAATCTGGGGCAACGCCTTTTATATTGCCCCATCCCATGAACCTCCAAGCTCTTGAGGCCCTCCTGAATTTTGAGGAGGTTTCCCCCATGCTTTGCCGTTTGGCCACTCTTTCTTTGCCGCAGATTGATGATAAGGGGCTTGCAAAAGCTCTACGTTTGTCGCGAGAGCAAAAGCAATACCTTCATGATTGTGCCAACCGTTTGGAAGATTACCCAAGTTCTGAGCGGACGATCTACCGAAATCTTTATCGGGACGGGGTTGAATTTTTTAAGGATTTGACCATGTTGAGCCTGGCTCTGCGTCCCCTCAGCTCAACGCCCTCCATCCTCCAAGCGGCCTTTAAAGTTGCGGCATCTTGGGAGTCCCCGGCCTTCCCCCTTAAGGGCCAAGACCTTATCGACATGGGCGTCAAAGCAGGCCCAGAGCTGGGAGTTCTCTTAAAGAGTTGTGAAACCTGGTGGATTGAGCAAGACTTTCAACCGGATCGAGAAGCCTGTTTGTTATGGGTGAAGGAGAAGTCGATGAGAGTCACTACAGTATAGCGAAGAGCGGGGCGGGGTAAATAAATAGATGACTTTGTCGCAATGCCCTTGTGCGAGTTCCATCATCGCTGCCCCGCACTAAAGTTATGACGTTGCTCCCCACCCATATATGACGAAATGTATAGTTTTCCACGCTTTTCCCATTTTATATCTAGACATCTTCCGCTAGATTTATTATGTCTTGGAGGCTTGATGCAAAAAATTAGATTGCCCAGATAGCTCAGTTGGTAGAGCAAGGGACTGAAAATCCCTGTGTCGCTGGTTCGATTCCGGCTCTGGGCACCATTGACTCACCCCTATTCCCTGTTGGTCTCAAGTGTGGTACAATTACACATCTTATTAATTTGATTCATAGGGTGGAATCATAAATAGGACACTACAGACTAACGTGGGACAAAGAAATAATGTCGCTAGAGCCAAGTATGGTTGTAGAATTGCAGCATAAGATGGATAAGTTGAAGAAAGAAGACCGTCAATTGACGGATGAAATTTCTCAATTGGCGTTAAATGCGCCTCCGAATGACGTTCATGTGCATCGGTTAAAAAAGCGCCGTATCCTTATCAAAGACCAAATCCAGAAAATTGATGCTCTCTTGGTTCCTGACATTATTGCGTAGTATTCCTGAGCAGCGATGTAAAAGAAGATTTTCAGCCAGAGATATCTTGACCTCTTGGCTTGTTTAGCCGATAGTATGCTTTGAAATTGTTTAATAAAGGAGAGAAAGCGATGTCTTTAAAAGGAAGTAAAACCGAACAAAATTTAAAAGATGCTTTTGCAGGAGAATCCCAAGCAAACCGTCGCTATTTGTATTTTGCCCAAAAAGCGGACGTTGAGGGTTATAATGATGTGGCGAGCGTCTTCCGCTCAACTGCCGAAGGCGAAACTGGCCATGCTCATGGTCACTTAGAGTTCTTAGAAGCTGTAGGAGACCCTGCAACAGGTTTGCCCATGGGTGAGACGTCTTTAAACCTGAAAGCCGCCATTGCGGGCGAAACCCATGAGTACACAGATATGTATCCAGGTATGGCGCGCACAGCCCGGGAAGAGGGCTTTGAGGAAATTGCCGATTGGTTTGAGACCTTAGGCAAGGCCGAACGTTCCCATGCGGGCCGTTTCCAAAGGGCGCTGGACACAATGAGCTAAGGAAGGGAAGGGGTTCAAAAATGCGTCATACCATTGATTGGACCCATCCTGATTACCTGGATCCTGAAAAGCTGGATGAAGAAATGCGGCGGGTCATCGACATTTGTCATGGATGCCGCCGTTGTTTTAATTTATGTGATACTTTTCCCCGGTTATTTGACTTAATTGATGAAGCCCCAACAGGTGAGCTGGATTCTGTTGAGAGCGCTGATTTTGCTCCTGCTGTTCAAGCTTGCACACTGTGCGATTTGTGTTTTACGTCCAAGTGTCCTTACGTTCCTCCTCATGAATATAATCTGGACTTTCCTCATCTGATGCTGCGCTACCGGGCTTTAGAGTTTTCTGAAGGCAAAGTGTCGGTCCTTCGTCAAATGATGGCAAAGACAGATGTGACGGGAACCGTTGGAAAAGCTGTTGCACCCTTAGCCAATTGGGCAATGAAAGAAGGAAACGCCTTCACGCGGCCTGCATTAGAAAAGACTTTAGGACTTCATCGCAAAGCGGCATTGCCAAAATTTCAATCAACGACGTTGGTTCGTCAAACGCAAGATCCCTTGCCTTTGAATGAGAAAGCTCCGGCTTTTGGGCGCAAGGTTGTGATTTATGCGACTTGTTACGGGAATTATAATGATCAAGCTATTGGATTAGCGACCCGAAAAGTTCTGGCCCATAATGGTGTGGAAACGCACGTTCTTTACCCTGGATGTTGTGGTATGCCTGTCCTTGAACAAGGCAATATTGCCGCTGTGGCAGGATCTGCCCGTCGTGTTTCTGCAGAACTCCGTCCCTGGATTGATAAGGGGTATGAAGTTATTGCCCTTGTTCCTTCTTGCGCCTTGATGCTTAAATCCGAATGGCCTTTGATTGTGCCGGATGATGAGAATGTGCAGCAGTTGAGTCATGCTACGCGGGATATTGGAGAGTACCTCGTTGCCCTTTCAAAGGACCCCGGTCTTATGGAGGGAATGAAGCCTCTCAACGAAGGGGTTACGGTTCACATTGCCTGTCATGCGCGGGCCCAAAATATCGGGCAAAAGGCGGCTGAGCTTCTGAGGCTGATTCCTGATATTGATTTACAGGTGATTGAGCGGTGCTCCGGCCATGGTGGCGCCTGGGGTGTTATGGTTGAGAACTTTGAGGTTGCCTTAAAAGTGGGAAAACCAGTTGCTGAGCAAGCTCTTAAAGCTAAGAACCGCCTCGTCTTGAGTGAGTGCCCTTTAGCAGGTACGCACATTCGACAGGGAATGGAAAAGCTTGATAAAGACGCAACTGTTGATATTGCTCACCCAATTGAGATCGTTGCAAAAGCGTATGGGATGTAAATGATGAAAACACGCCTGAGAAAAGAAGACCTGCTCTCTTTGGAAGAATTTACCAAGATTCGCACAAAAAAACGCCAAGAAACTATCGAGATTAAGAAGAATCGCCGTGTTCCATTAGGGCCGGAAGCGACTCTCTTTTTTGAAAACTACGATACCCTTTGGTGGCAAATTCAAGAAATGCTCTATATCGAAAAGGGGGGTGATGCGCAAATGGAGGATGAGCTTTTGGCATACAATCCCCTTCTTCCGCAAGGACAAGAGCTGGTCGCAACATTTATGATCGAGATTGATGACCCGGTTCGCCGCGCCCAAGTTTTGGGCATGCTTGGGGGAATCGAGTATTATTTATGCCTCCGTTTTGCAGGTCATACCCTAAAGGCAGTGCCGGAAGAAGATCCTAATCGTACGACAGAGTCCGGTAAGACATCGGCTATTCACTTTGTTCATTGGGTGTTTACCGAAGAGCAAATTACTGATTTTTCAAAACCTCATCAAGACATTATTGTTGAAATTACGCACCCAAATTTTTCTTTTAAAACCTTGATGACGGAGAATGTCCGAGCGGCCTTGCGGGGTGATTTCGGATAAATTTGTGCTGGGGGGAGTTAAAAAGAGAGGGCTAGACAAAGACTTCCTTCTTCAATGTTGCTACATCTGCTTCTAATTGAATAATGTTTTCATTAGGCTTAGAAATTTGCCTATCTTTTGATGGGCAAAAAAGAATTCTTTTAGATTCCTGAAAATGGTAATAATTAATTAATAAATCTGATAATGTATTTTCTCTCTGATCATGCCGGTCAATCCAGACATATATTTTAATTCCGGTGTATTGCAAAGTTAAATATAATAAGAAAGTTTCCAAAGTACGTTTTGGGATTGTGTTCAAAAGATGCATCTCAAATTTTGTCACCAGCATATGAGAAAAGTATCCTGTCTCATGTATAACAGAACAAGAATGGATTTGAAGGGCCTTATTATCCATTAGATCTGAGCAGTGTTCTGAGAAGTCTTGAAAGTTCTGGGCGGTCATATTCGTTTCCATAACGGGATCTTCGAAAACCCAGAATTTTTGGCCTGAGAGTGAAACAGCATTAAATGAAGTTTCCATTGTGCAGAATGCGCCCTTACAAGCAGAATATGTTCCTATGGGAGGAATCTCGGTAAAACCTTCCCTTTCCATTGCAAAAATATTCCACGAAGCTGAAAGAAAAGACAGTATAATAATATTTCTTATCATGAATTTATTTTTTTCTTAATTTGATGGATTTTATGTTCTTAACAAACTTAACGAATTTCTGATTTTAGGCAAGCATAAAATTTATATTTTCTTCTTTACGTTGTAAGAAATTCATGGTTTTTTTAAAAGGATTTTATAGGGTTTCTTGGAAAGAGGGTCAAATTAGCGGAAAGTCAGCCTCACCCATTTATTTTACCCCCCGTTATTGATTCCTTTACCTTTCAGGGGTAAAGTTAGAAGAAGGGGGAGGGTATCCCATATTTCACTCTGCCTCTTGGTGGCCTGATCTTGGCGACTATCAAGAATTAAAGGAAAGTAAGATGACGATGGCTGGACTCAAGGCTAAAAATGTAGCTCATTTGAGTTATCAAGGAAAAACGATCGATCTTCCTGTTTATTTTGGCACGGATGGGCCGGGTGTTTTGGACCTTCAGGGGCTCTATGGCGCAACAGGCTTGTTCACCTTTGACCCTGGGTATACCTCTACAGCCAGCTGTCGTTCAGAAATTACGTATATTGATGGGGAAAAGGGGCTTTTGCTGTATCGGGGGTATCCCATTCAGCAATTAGCCGATAAAAGCGATTTTATGGAAGTTGCCTACCTTCTTCTCTATGGGAACCTTCCAACGTCTACTCAAAAAGATGTTTTTGTTCAAACGATTAACAATCATACCCTGGTTCATGAGCAGGTGATCGCCTTTTACCGCGGCTTCCGTCGGGATGCCCATCCTATGGCTATTATGGTTGGTGTTGTTGGCGCCTTATCTTCCTTTTATCATGACAGCCTGGATATCCAGGACCCAACGCAGCGACAGGTTGCGGCGTTACGCCTGATCGCCAAGATGCCAACCTTAGCTGGAATGGCCTATAAGTATTCCATTGGTCAGCCATTTGTTTACCCGCAAAGCCATTTATCCTACTCTGAAAACCTTCTTAACATGATGTTTTCGACCCCGACCGCCCCTTATGTAATAAATCCCCTATGGGTCAAAGCCATTGATCGCATCCTCATTTTGCATGCGGACCACGAGCAGAATGCTTCAACGTCAACGATTCGGCTTGCAGGTTCAAGTGGCGCTAATCCGTTTGCGTGTATTGCGGCCGGCATTGCAGCTTTGTGGGGGCCTGCCCATGGAGGCGCGAATGAGGCCGTGTTGAGGATGCTGGAAGAGATTGGCCATATTGATCGAATTCCTGAATTCATTCAAAGGGCTAAAAGTAGGGATGATTCATTCCGCTTGATGGGTTTTGGGCACCGTGTTTATAAGAGCTATGATCCGCGGGCCTCTGTCTTACGGGAGACGTGCCATGAAATTTTGGGTGAAGCAGGCGTTAAGAATAACCCGATGCTTCAGCTTGCCATGGAGTTGGAGCGCGTTGCCCTGGCGGACCCGTATTTTATTGAGAAAAAGCTCTACCCGAATGTGGATTTTTACTCAGGGATTATTTTTAAAGCGATGGGGATACCGGTTTCTATGTTTACCGTTTTATTTGCCATTGCCCGGACTGTTGGGTGGATTTCCCAATGGAAAGAGATGATAGCGGACCCGATGCAGAAGATCGGCCGTCCGCGTCAGTTGTATGTTGGAAAGGCCTACCGGGATTTTATTCCTATGGAAAAACGTTTGGAGGAGAGTCAATGAACGAAACTAACCGAATTGAAACCACAGAATCTAACCAACAAATCGATATTGTAGACCCGACAAAAAGAATGATTTTTCAAATCATTCAGTCTTCTGCGAATGACAATATCATGCCTGCCATGAAATGGTTTACGTGGCTGATTGCCTGGACCATTGTCATCGGCGGCGCTCTCGCCTACGCAATTTTTTAAAGCTGAAATTTGGTGGAAATCTCAGTCGGTTAACAACGAATGGTTAGCCGACTGAGAGATTTGTTGAATCGTAAATCTTAACTTACAATTTTGTAGTTTACAGGCCAGATTTTTTCCCCACAAGTTGGGACTTCGTGTTCATATAATTTTGGTTTTAGCTCAATTACTACTGTTTTAGACAACTCAAAACGATCACCCTCAGCTGGAATTCTATAGGTTGTTTGAGTGACGTCTTCTCTCGTATATGTCTGCACTCTATGACGTGTTTTCTTTTTAAACTGGGATAAGATATCCCACTCATGTTGACAATGCCGAAATTCGGGCCCAGGGACTCTTGTTTCTTCTAGCAACAATTGATATAGAACATCTCCGTTTTTAATAAAAGTGGTGTTATCTGGGCGTTTATATTCCATTAACGTGCATACATCAATGGGCTCTCCTACAGGTAAGCGATCCTCTTCTTTCATAAGGATTCCATGAAGGAGTTTACCTTCTGTTTCCCTTAAAAGGGTATAAGGTGTGCGTAAGGCTTTGGTGTGATCTTTTTCAAGAAAATCAGAACCACAAACAATTTGAGCCTTTATGATCTCTTGTGCATTGAGTTGATCGTCATTGTTTTGCCAGCCAACAGTTGCGCACAGTGCTTCTACAAGCTTATTCTTAGTTGTTTCCTCAGCATCCGTTGCAGTAACTTGCGCTATGACCTTTGGTCCATTTTCGATAACTCTACTGATAGAACGGACAACTCCGTCTTTCGTAAAGAAAGGATCATTTATTATCCCAACTTCATCCATTCCCAATGCGGGCACGATGCCGATAAAGGCAGGTAGCACCCAACTTAATATTTTTTTCATCAATATCTCCTCAAGTTTTGTTGTTAAAGACCTCATGAAACCGCCATTATGTGTATCAACCGATACCACTGAAAGGCTTTATGAATCATAAAGGTTTATTCTATATACCATAAAAAAGGAGGTTATTACAACTTTACGCTTTTTTAATTTTTAATTTATGGAAATGGGGAGACTTAAGCCTTTTCAATTGCAGTGATTGTTACCCTACTCCTCATCCCCGACCTCCCGGCGTCCTTGCTTCAAACGGCTGCGGTGGGTTTTGGTCGCCAGGCGTGATTCTTTAGAGGCGCGGGTGGGTTTGGTGGGGACACGTCTTGTGGGGGGAATAGTGGCGCGGAAGATTATTTCGGCTAAGCGGCGGCGGGCATCCTGGCGGTTTTGGTCCTGGCTGCGATAGCGCTGGGCCGTGATAACCAGCACGCCTTCTTTTGTCAAGCGGCTGCGCACCATAACCAACAACCGTGCGCGCACGTCTTCAGGTAAAGAAGGGGAGTGAAGCACATCAAAGCGCAATTGCACAGCCGTTGAGACCTTGTTGACATTCTGTCCCCCAGGCCCGCTGGCGCGGATAAAAGATTCGCTGATTTCCCGTTCGTCAATGAAGAGGGTATGCGTTATTTGCATTTGCTTCAATTCCTCTGGTTCTTCTTTCAATTCAAGTCTATGATAATTGAATTGAGAGTATATTGAGAAGGGTTACTATGGAAACAACACCTCTTTTCTGGATAGTTTTTAATGTTCTTGTTGTGGGCATGTTGTGGCTTGATTTAAGGGTATTTCATCGGGAAGCCCATGTGGTTGATTCCCGCGAAGCCTTAAAATGGTCTTCGGTATGGGTCATGATGGCCCTGGCATTTGCAGCATCCATCTATTACTTTATGGGTCATGCAAAAGGCCTGGAGTTTTTGGCGGGGTATGTTGTTGAAAAATCCTTAAGTATCGACAATATTTTTGTTTTTTCAGTTATCTTTCGATCGCTTTCGATTCCTTTGAAATATCAACATCGGGTTTTGTTTTGGGGCATTTTTGGGGCGCTAGTTTTTCGAGGCGTGATGATCTGGTTTGGCCTTGAACTCATTGCTTATTTTCACTCTATCCTTTATCTGTTAGGAGCCTTTTTGATTTTCACAGGCCTTAAAATATTGTGGACGTCTGAAAAGCCCATTAATCTTGACTCCCATCCCGTCATCCTTTTTTTACAACGCTTTGTTCCGCTAACCTCCAAAATAGAAGGTCAACAGCTATGGGTTCGGTCACAAAAAGCCTGGAAAGCGACCCCTTTGTTTGTAGCTTTAGTGCTTGTTGAGTGCTCTGATATTATTTTCGCCATTGACTCCATTCCAGCAATTTTTGCTATAACCCTTGATCCTTTTATCGTCTATACGTCCAATGTTTTTGCTATTCTAGGCTTGCGTTCCCTCTATTTCCTCTTAGAAAATGCCGTGACCAGATTTGTTTATCTCAAGTCAGCCATATCTGTTCTGCTTTGCTTTGTTGGTGTAAAAATGATTATGGTGGATTTTTATAAAATTCCGACGGAATGGTCATTGTTCATTATTTTGTTGATTTTGGGAGGAAGCATTTTGCTCTCCTGTCGTCAAGGGAGTCAAAATTGCCACAAATAGGATCACTTGTCGTTATTTTAGGAACGTTCATTTGGTGCGGGGCTTTTAGCTACTTAAGCGCCCAAGCCACAGATACATTAGAATGGCTCAGCCTCGTTCTGATAGGGTCTGTTTCCATCGCAACCATGGTTTACTGGATTTACGCCAATAAACAGCAAAATATCTATAAGCAAAAGCTGAAGCTGATTCATGCGGGTATTTCAACGCTAACACCTGCCATTGAAGCGGCTATTTTTGATGATTCCGGAAAATCCATTTGGACGACCCATCCCAATACATATCCGAACCAGGAAGAGTTTTTACGTAAAATCCTGAATCGCATTTCGCCAACCTCTGAAGCAGCTTATCTCAAATCAATGGTTGAAGATCGAATTCGGGGCGAGATTCTGGTGAGCGGAGGTGGAAATGGATTAGGACAAGACGAGAAATGGTGGTTAATGGCGACAGCCCCCTTAGACATTGGCGGCTATTTTGGTCGTAAGGGCCTTATGGCGGCTCTTCGGGATATTACGCCGCATTTCACTACGCATAATCAATTGAAACAGAGCTATGCAGCCCTTGAGTCTTTTGTTGATAAAGCACCTATTGCTATCGTTTATACCAATACGGATGGGTTGATCACGGGGGTGAACGATACCTTCTGCCGATGGCTTGGCTTGCCACGAGAAGGCCTTTTGGGAATGGCGCTTGAAGAGTTTCTGGGTGAAGAGTGGTCGGCCCACAAATCGATTATCCCTGTGCGCAGTCCTCACACAATTCCCTTTAAAATGCTAGCTCTGACATCGGCGAAATCTCAACCCCTTCTTTTTTGCCGGGCTGATAGCCTTCTTTCCAGTGGTGCGGGTGGTGGTGTTTATAAACAGGCTTTCTCTGATGCGACAATTCCTGCTGTTATGATTGGAGAGGAAGGCCAGATTATCGATTACAATCCTGCTTTTATATTGATGGTTGGGGAAGTCAAAGCCCGACAGGATTTTTTTGAGATGATTCATCCGGCCATCCGTTCTGAGACGACAACCAAGCTCCGTCGGGCTTTTGAACGCACCACTCCTCCAACGCCCTTTGAAATTCGCTTTGATGAAGACAAAATCCACACCACAACATACGTTTCTCACTTGATCCAGGAAGATGATACGCCCGCCTTAATGCTTCAGTTTTTGGATATCTCCGAGCAAAAACGCCTGGAGCGCCAGTTTATCCAGTCCCAGAAAATGCAAGCCGTGGGGCAATTGGCAGGGGGTATTGCTCATGACTTCAACAATCTTTTAACAGCCATGATCGGTTATTGTGATTTGCTTCTTCAGCGGTATTTACCCAATGACCCGGCATATACGGACGTAATGCAAATCAAACAGAATGCCAACCGGGCGGCAAACCTGGTTCGTCAATTGCTCGCGTTTTCCCGTCAGCAGACATTACAGCCTAAAGTTGTTCATATTACGGATAACCTGGCAGATCTTTCCACCTTGCTGCGCCGGTTGATTGGCGCCGGGATTGAGCTGAAAATGATCCATGGCCGTGATTTATGGACGGTGAAGGTTGACGTCAGCCAACTTGAGCAAGTGATTATTAATCTTGTAGTCAATTCTAGGGATGCCATTACCAGTGGCGGCATGCTCACCATTCGCACCAGTAATTTTCAATGTTTGAAACAACAGCGCATGGGCCATGATCTGGTTGCAAAGGGTGACTATGTGATGATTGAAGTCATTGATACCGGGCATGGCATTTCACCGGAGCATTTGGAGCACATCTTTGAACCTTTCTTTTCGACAAAAGAAGTGGGAGAAGGCACAGGCCTTGGGCTTTCTACGGTTTATGGGATTGTGAAGCAAACCGGAGGGTTTGTCTTGGTGGATAGCACTCCCAACGAAGGCACGACCTTCAAAATTCTGTTACCCCGCTTTGATGGAGAAGAAGAGGTGCATGCGCCTCATGTAGAAACATCTCCGGGAGATTTGACAGGTGGGGGAACTATTTTGTTGGTGGAAGATGAAGATGCTGTGCGGATGTTTAGCGCGCGCGCGTTGCGGGAAAAAGGATACCGGGTCATTGAAGCGGATAGTGGTGAGTCAGCGCTCGATATTTTAAGCAATGGGGAGCATTTCGATCTGTTGGTTACAGATGTGGTGATGCCAAAAATGGATGGGCCGACATTAAGTAAAAAGGTCCGGGATCTTTATCCGGATACAAAGACCATCTTTATTTCTGGATATACGGAAGATACGTTCCGGAAGAACCTGGATCATAATGCAAAAATCCATTTTCTTCCCAAGCCATTTACGCTAAAAGACCTAGCATCTAAAGTCAAAGAAGTGCTAACTATAAACCAGGAAATAACATAACTGTTTTGGTGTTTCCATGAGGTTCTCAGGTTTGTCATCCTGGGGCTTAGAAAACCTTGGCGAGCTTGCGAGCCTTTAGGTTTTCTTAGAACCCGGGATCCATGTATCTTTATGCCTTTTTCAGTCAATGTACCTTTTGAAATATGGTAAAAATACATGGATCCCGGCTCCTAAGATTTTGTAACGTTCCGCTTGCGCGGAGACTAACAAAATCTAAGTGCCAGGATGACACTTATCAGGATGACAATTATAGGATATCTAAACAGTTAAACCGCTAACTTAAATTAAAAAGGAGAATAACCCATGTCAAACGACTTAACCCGTGGTGATAAAACCAAAGCCTTAGATGCCGCTTTGTCGCAAATTGAGCGTGCGTTTGGAAAAGGGTCTGTCATGCGTTTAGGCCAACGGGAAAATGCTGTTGAGGTTGAGGTGGTCTCTTCCGGATCCTTAGGGCTTGATATTGCTCTTGGCATTGGGGGCTTGCCCAAGGGCCGGATCATTGAGGTTTATGGCCCGGAATCTTCAGGAAAAACAACACTCACGCTTCACGTGGTTGCGGAAGCCCAAAAAGTAGGGGGCACGTGCGCCTTTATTGATGCGGAGCATGCCCTAGATCCTGGCTATGCAAGGAAATTAGGCGTTAATCTGGATGATCTTTTGATCTCTCAGCCGGATACGGGTGAGCAAGCCTTGGAGATTGCAGACACGTTGGTGCGCAGTGGCGCCATTGACGTTCTTGTCATCGACTCTGTGGCTGCCCTTGTCCCGAAAGCGGAACTGGAAGGGGATATGGGGGATTCACATATGGGGTTGCAAGCCCGCCTTATGAGCCAAGCGTTGCGTAAACTTGCAGGGTCGATTTCTAAAACGGGCTGTATGGTAATCTTCATTAACCAAATCCGTCAGAAAATAGGCATTATGTTTGGCAATCCAGAAACAACCACAGGTGGTAACGCCTTGAAGTTTTATGCGTCAATTCGCCTTGATATTCGTCGTATTGGCGCTATTAAAGATAAGGATCTTGTCACGGGCAACCAGACTCGCGTTAAGGTTGTGAAAAACAAGATGGCGCCGCCTTTCAAAGTTGTTGACTTTGATATTATGTATGGTGAGGGCATTTCCAAAACAGGTGAACTCATTGACCTTGGCGTTCAAGCAGGCATTATTGATAAATCAGGATCCTGGTATTCCTATGGTAGCCAACGTATTGGTCAGGGTCGGGAAGCAGCACGGACTTTTCTAAAGGAGAATTTGGAGCTCTTTGCTGAAATTGAAAAGGCTGTTCGGGCGAATACGGGTGTTGTTGCTGAGGCGATGATTGCTGGCCCTGAGGCCATGATCGAAGATGCAGCTTAAGAGGGTTTTGTCTTTTTGCTTTCACCCGCTGCGGTCAAACACTGCAGCGGGTTTTTTTAAGGCCTCTTTTTAGCTGTTTAACCGAATCATGCTAGCAATGGAAAGCATCTGTTTGAGAGTGGGGTTGTTAAAAGTCCCATAAAATCCCTCCAGGTTTAAATCTTCTGCGACGACACCTTTTTCATGAAAGTAAGAAATAGCCAAAATTAACTGTAAAATAGAGGGCATATAATGGCCGCTCGAATTGTTAATTTTAGAGATTTTCCCATTTTGAACCTCGATGTGGCCAGCACAAGCTAGGATTTGATATCGCCAAACAAAAGGAATATGAGGACTATCTTGTCAAATATCACGGTACCGTTGCTGAAGACCTTATTAACCCCAGTTCTGGATTAGAAAAGGCAATGCATTTTCTCTATCTTCACATTAAAAATGAGATAAATTAATGCTTTAGAGAAATTATAATGCTTGTTGTGTGGCATCTTAACACCCTCTAATCTTCTCTAAAGGAGAGATTATACAATCTCTTGGGATGATTTAGACCGTAACACATTGTTTTATAACAACTCTAATCCAGAACTGGGGTTATTAACGAGAGCAAGAAAAGAACCATAAAATGGGAGACTCAGGATTGAGATGGGATTAGCACAACTGTATTGTGAGCATCCGGGTTCAGGAAATTTTTTGAGGCCTATCATCCAAAGCTGGTTGAGTTTATTGCTGAAGCCATGCGAGTGTATGCTCTTAAAAATCTTTCTTAATACCAATGAGTGATCATAAAAAAACCGCTGCCTTGAAAAAAGGCCAGCGGTTTTTTTGAGTGGTATAGAACCCTAGTGTGACAGGATAGCCAGCAGCAAGAGCGCTACGATGTTGATGATCTTGATCATCGGATTGATGGCAGGGCCCGCGGTATCCTTGTAAGGATCGCCAACCGTATCACCGGTAATGGCAGCCTTGTGGGCTTCAGAACCCTTACCACCGAGGTTGCCATCTTCAATGTATTTCTTCGCGTTATCCCATGCGCCACCACCCGATGTCATAGAGATGGCTAAGAAAAGCCCGGTAATGATGGTTCCGATGAGCATTGCCCCCAAAGCAGAAAAGGCAGAAGCCTGTCCAGCAATAGCGTTAATGGCAAAGTACAGAACAGCAGGCGCTAGAACAGGCAACAGGGAGGGAAGGATCATTTCCCGAATAGCCGCTTTGGTGAGCATGTCCACAGCAGCACTGTAGTCAGGCTTTGCTTTACCTTCCATAATCCCTTTGATTGTTGCGAACTGTCGGCGAACTTCCACCACAACTGCGGCGCCTGCGCGGCCTACGGCTTTCATGCCCATAGCGCCAAACAGGAAGGGAAGCAGTCCACCAATGAACAAGCCAACCAGAACATATGGATCTTCAAGGCTGAAGCTAATCTTCAAATTACCAAAATAGTGTTTTAAGTCTTCCGTATAAGCAGCAAACAAGACGAGAGACGCCAAACCGGCTGAACCAATGGCATAGCCTTTGGTAACGGCTTTCGTTGTGTTGCCAACCGCATCCAGCGCATCGGTGACTTTGCGAACTTCTTTCGGTAATTTTGCCATTTCCGCAATGCCGCCTGCGTTATCTGTGACAGGGCCATAAGCATCCAGCGCAACAACCATTCCGGCCAAAGCCAGCATGGTGGTTGCCGCAATCGCAATGCCGAATAGGCCGGCATTCATATAAGCGGCAATGATGCCAGCGCAAATAACCAAGACGGGAAGGGCAGTTGCTTCCATGGAAACAGCCAATCCTTGGATGATATTTGTGGCATGGCCTGTTGTGGAGGCTTGAGCAACGCTGCGCACAGGGCGATAGTCTGTGGATGTGTAATATTCGGTGATCCAGACAAGCAAACCTGTGACACCAAGTCCTGTGAGGGCGCAATACAGCAAGTTGACCGGGTTAAAGGTCATCCCTTGAGCCGTAAGGATTTGCGTGAGGCTATCAAAGGTCATGAAGGTAATGCCCACAATGAGAACAGCGGATATCACGGAAGCCGCAATAAACCCTTTGTAAAGGGCGCCCATAATGTTTTCACCTTTCCCAAGGCAAACAAAGAATGTTCCCAAGATCGATCCAATAATACAAACACCACTGATGAGAAGAGGATACATCATCAAGGTTTTTTGGTCAGTACCTGTGAAGAAAATGGCTGCCAAAAGCATGGAAGCAACGATGGTAACCGCGTATGTTTCAAACAAGTCAGCCGCCATTCCTGCGCAGTCGCCCACATTGTCGCCCACATTATCGGCGATAACGGCAGGGTTGCGGGGGTCATCTTCCGGAATGCCCGCTTCAATTTTTCCAACCAAGTCAGCGCCAACGTCGGCACCCTTGGTAAAAATACCACCACCCAAACGGGCAAAGATGGAAATAAGAGATGCGCCAAAGCTCAAAGCAACCAGGGCTTCAAGCAAAAGACGCTGATCAACGTTGATCGAGAGCAAATAATGATAATACAAGGAAACACCAAGTAATCCTAAACCAACCACCAACATGCCGGTGACAGCGCCGGATTTAAAGGCGATTTTAAGGGCGGGGGCTAACCCCTTTCGGGCCGCTTCTGCCGTGCGGACATTGGCGCGAACGGAAACGTTCATCCCGATATAACCGGCAAGCCCAGAAAGAACGGAACCGATGACGAAACCAAGAGCAACAAGCGGGGCCAGTAAATACCCCAAGATGAGGGCAATCACAACGCCAACCATGGCAATGGTGCTATATTGACGATTGAGGTAGGCTTTTGCGCCTTCTTGAATGGCGCCTGAAATTTCTTGCATTTCTTTTGTGCCAGGGCTTGCGGCAAAAACGCTACGGCCAGCAACGAGCGCATAAAGCAAAGCCAACGCGGCACAACTAAAAATAAGGGGAAAAGCATTCTCCATGATCATAAAATTATCCTTCTATTCAACTCATTATTAACATAAAGGGGCACGCCCCTCATTATGCACGCAGAATGCCAGATAAATTTTAATCACGCAACAGTCTCGATGGGGTTGATTTGTTGTTTCATGTCTCTTTTGTCTTGATTGAAGCGCCCTTCATCTGCCAAAAATAGAGGGAAAGCTTTCTTGAATAAAGGGAATCGGAAAAATGGCAGGTCACTCACAGTTTAAAAATATTATGTATCGCAAGGGCGCTCAAGACGCAAAGCGGGCGAAGGTATTTGCCAAGATTGCACGGGAAATTATTGTTTCTGTGCGGGCAGGTTTGCCGGATCCCAACTCAAATCCACGCCTACGGGCGGCCCTTTCTTCCGCAAGAGCCGCAAATATGCCAAAAGACAATATTGATCGCGCCATCAAGAAAGCCCTTGGGGGGGAAGACACAACCCACTACGAAGAAGTCCGGTATGAGGGGTTCGGTCCTGGCGGTACGGCCATCATTGTTGAAGGGTTAACAGACAATAGAAATCGGACGGTTTCAGATGTTCGCTCAGCCTTTACAAAGTATGGGGGGAGCTTAGGGGAAACGGGAAGCGTTAGCTTTATGTTTGAGCGGATTGGATTAATTCGATACTCTGCTTCGATTGGGGGGTATGATGATGTATTTGAGGCCGCCATTGAGGCGGGCGCTGAGAATCTGGAAAAGGAAGAGGAAGGATATGAGATCACCTCAACGGTTGATTCCTTTGGGGCCGTTCGCGATTATTTGGGGCAGAAGTATGGCGACCCTTTAGAGGCTAAGGTCATCTGGCGCCCAACAACGATGGCTCCTTGTGATGAGGATGCCGCGCAATCATTGCTTAAACTTATTGATGTATTGGAAGATAATGACGATGTTCAAAATGTCTATTTCAATGGTGAAATGAGCGATGAAATTTTGAAAAAGCTGACCGCTTAAATGACCGGTACGGTCCGAATCTTAGGCTTGGATCCGGGGTTGCGCAACACGGGATGGGGTATTGTGGACAGCGCGGGAAATCGCCTCTCTTATGTTGCTCATGGGGTGGCGAAGTCAGATAGCGGGGATGACCTGGCGCCTCGTCTGTCCCAGCTTTATCAGCAACTCCTCAAAATTATCGAAATCTATGACCCCCAAGAAGCGGCCGTTGAAGAAACTTTTGTTAATAAAAATCCGGCCTCAACCCTTAAGCTTGGTATGGCCCGGGGGATTGTCCTCCTTGCTCCGGCTCAGGCGGGCTTGGTGGTCGGGGAATATGCGGCGAACCGTGTCAAGAAATCCGTTGTGGGTGTGGGACATGCGGATAAAAACCAGGTTGCTCTTATGGTTCAACGCTTGCTCCCGGGCAGTGGGGCTGTTATGGCTGATGAGGCCGATGCGTTGGCCGTTGCCATCTGCCATGCCCATTATCGGAGTACTATGGCACACTCTTTCATCAAATATTAAGAAGCTGCACGGTATCCTTAATCTATAAGGTTGAGAACTTAAGGATATGAAATGTCCGTTTTTGATGCCCAGGATTTTGATGG
>CAZXMD010000022.1:0-12981 GCA_964641635.1 uncultured Candidatus Finniella sp.
GCCAAAATCAACGCAATTACTTGCCCGTTCAAATCTAGGCTCATAAGTCGACACTATATATTTGTGAAAACAAATGCACACCAAAGTATATAATACAGTATTTTTACAAATTCGTCATTCTGATTTATGCCTATTGCTGCAAAGCTATTGACGAAAAAACGTATTATAAACAACGGAATAAAATATATAATGAGAAGCCTAATGGTAGAAGAAAAATAGATCGCGCAGAATTTTCTTATGTACTGATCCATCTTTGTTTTAACGGAAACATTAAAATTAGTGTACAAAACAACATACAAAATAAATATTGCTGTAAATGGCAAAACAAGAAAAGAAAAAAAGAAATACAAGAAATAATCAAAATTTGTTAACTTGTTTTCTAATATTTCATTTTTTAATTTTTCTGTAGATAAGAAATGCATATTTAACCTTATTTTTATTTCAAAAATTAAGATTTTTTCTAGATACTAGATCCTCAAAAATTACTTCCAATCTTAGAAAGGTTTGAGAGAAGTTAATTGAAGTAATTACAGGCTGGAGCTTAGGAAGCCTTAACGGGCTTGTCAAGCTTTGTTTTTTGAATTCACATTCTCCCCCGTCTTGTCACGCCTTTCAATTCACAGTACCCTTAAGTTAATCCAATTCGTGAAAGGATTCTTTAATGACAGCCGTTGGACATGACTCATTAAAAGTTAGAAGAACTCTCGAAGTTTCCGGACAAAACTTCGATTATTATAGCTTATCCGCAGCAGAAGAGGCGGGTCTCGGATCTCTTGAAAATCTTCCTTTTTCTTTAAAGGTTTTGATTGAGAACCTGTTGCGCCATGAGGATGGCAAGCGCGTTTGTCTGGACGATATCCGGGCAGCTGTCCACAGCATTACCAATGGGCACGATTCCACGGAAATTGCTTTCATTCCGGCACGCGTTCTCATGCAGGATTTTACAGGCGTTCCCGCCATCGTTGACCTTGCCGCCATGCGGGATGCCATGATGGTCCTCAAAGGCGATCCGACCCTCATCAACCCTTTGGTGCCTGTGGATTTGATCATCGATCACTCTGTCATGGCTGATGCTTTTGGAACACCAGAGGCCTTTGACCATAATGTGGCTCTTGAGTACCAGCGGAACCATGAACGCTATGCCTTTCTGCGGTGGGGTCAGGAAGCCTTTCGAAACTTCCGGGTTGTACCACCAGGCACTGGAATTTGCCATCAGGTCAACCTGGAATACCTCGCGCAAGTGGTCTGGGTATCCACAGACTCATCCGGTCACCAGGTCGCCTATCCCGATACTCTTGTGGGAACAGATAGTCACACAACGATGGTCA
The DNA here is from genome assembly GCA_964641635.1 of uncultured Candidatus Finniella sp. Lineage (GTDB taxonomy): Bacteria > Pseudomonadota > Alphaproteobacteria > Paracaedibacterales > VGCI01 > VGCI01. The sequence goes on from CAZXMD010000022.1 coordinate 1,329, forward strand.
ACGCACTGTCCGTACTTGGTTGGGGTGTTGGCGGCATTGAAGCGGAGGCGGCCATGCTTGGTCAAGCCGTATCTATGCTGATTCCAAAAGTCATGGGCTTTAAAATGACCGGAAAGCTCCCGGAAGGAACGACTGCAACTGATCTTGTTCTAACGGTCACCAATATCTTACGCGCCAAGGGCGTGGTTGGAAAATTTGTGGAGTTTTATGGAGATGGCCTGGATTCCTTAAGCCTGGCCGATCGGGCCACTATAGCCAACATGTCGCCGGAATATGGGGCAACATGCGGGTTCTTCCCCATTGATCAGAAAACCATTCACTATCTAGAATTCACTGGCCGCGATCCTGATCGCATTGCCTTGGTTGAAGCATATGCTAAAGCCCAAGGTCTCTGGCGTGATGCGTCAACAGCTGATCCTCACTTCTCTGAGTCCCTTGTTCTCGATTTGGCCACGGTTCGCCCCACAATTGCAGGACCAAAACGTCCCCAGGATAAAGTGCTCCTCTCAGAAGCAAAATCTTCCTGCCAAGCAGCTTTAAAAGATGAACATAAGCAATCGGATGAAACCTATTCCATTTCGGGACAAGACTATTCTTTGCATCATGGAGATATCGTCATTGCGGCCATTACCAGCTGTACAAATACATCTAACCCCGCTGTTATGCTAGGCGCCGGTTTATTGGCCCGCAAAGCGCACGCCAAAGGCCTGAAGCCTAAACCTTGGGTAAAAACGTCCTTGGCCCCTGGGTCTCAGGTAGTCTCAGACTATTTGGAAAAGTCTGGGCTTGATAAAGATCTGAATGCTTTAGGGTTCAATCTGGTTGGTTATGGGTGCACGACATGTATCGGCAATTCCGGCCCCCTCCAACCAGAAATCGCAAAAGCCATCGAGTCTCATGACTTAACCGTTTGCTCCATTCTTTCCGGAAACCGAAACTTTGAAGGGCGCATTAATTCCCATGTGAAAGCGAATTACCTGGCCTCTCCGCCTTTAGTTGTGGCCTATGCTTTGGCGGGGTCCATGCTGGTTGACTTAACGACAGAGCCGCTTGGAACGGGATCCGATGGGAAGTCCGTTTACTTGAAAGATCTTTGGCCAACAGACGCTGAAATTCAAGCAGCAATTGATCAATTTCTAACTCCCAACATGTTTCGCAAACGGTATGCGGATGTCTTTAAAGGCGACGAAGCCTGGCAGAAGATTTCCGGAAAAGCGAGCCTGACATATCCTTGGCAAGACAACAGCACTTATGTGAAAAACCCACCGTATTTCGATGGGATCACGGCCCAGATTGAGAAACCTTCCGATGTTAAAGGCGCCCGTGTTTTAGCGGTTTTGGGGGATAGCGTAACAACAGACCATATATCGCCCGCGGGGAGCATTAAAACAGACGGGCCGGCCGGACATTATCTTCAGCACTTTGGAGTTCCCGTGAATGATTTTAATAGTTATGGGGCCCGCCGGGGCAACCACGAGATTATGATGCGCGGAACCTTCGCCAACATTCGCTTAAACAATGAAATGTTGCCCGGAACAACCGGAGGCGTCACCAAATACTTTCCAAAAACAAAAGAAACGTCTGCTGAGATTTCGTCCATCTATGAAGCGGCCATGAAATACCGGGATGACGGAACACCCCTCATTGTTGTCGCCGGCAAGGAATATGGTACGGGATCTTCCCGTGACTGGGCCGCAAAAGGGCCTTTATTACTGGGCGTAAAAGCCGTTATCGCCGAGAGCTTTGAGAGAATCCATCGCTCAAACCTGGTCGGGATGGGCATCCTGCCCCTGACCTTTCTTAATGGCGAAAGCCGCAAATCTTTGGGTCTGACAGGTGAAGAAACTATAGATATTTCAGGTGTTCAAGGTGGAATCAAACCCGGTATGACAGTGACTTGCACCATCACAAAGCCTAGGGAGCCAGCAACAAACCACACCCTTCTTTGTCGGATCGATACCCAAGACGAAGTGGACTATTTCCTGAACGGGGGCATCCTCCCTTATGTCTTGCGAGGCCTCTCGAAATCAATTGGAAAAAATTAAGTCCTAGCCCTCAATAGATTGATGCCAAGCTTGATACATTAAGGCTGGCCATAAGGAATAATGCCAATTACGGGTACCTGACAGGTGGTCTTCCCAGCGTTGGCGAATGGGATTCGGGTTAAGTCCGGAATTTTCTAAGGAAGAATGAGATAATAGATCTTCAGCCCAGGAACGCAAAGGTCCTCTCAGCCATTGATCAATCGGAACACCAAACCCCATTTTCGGACGTTCCGTGAGTGACGCCGGAACATAGCGCTTCAACACCTCCCGTAAAATCCATTTCCCTTGTGGATGCTTGAGCTTCAATTCCAAAGGAATGCCCCAAGAAAACTCAACAACACGATGGTCGAGCAAGGGGACGCGGCTTTCCAGGCTGACGGCCATGCTTGCATAATCGACCTTCGATAGAATATCGTCCGGAAGATAGGTAAGGCTATCAATGTACTGCATTTCTTCAATAAACGAACTTTCAGATCCAAGGGAGTTACCCCCCCAAAGCGCAGGGAACCCTTCATAAGAATTTTTGTCATAACCTGAAACAAGAGATTCCGGATGGTCCCAGAGGCTTATGAGATTGAAGTATAAAGCCGTACGGGTAGGACAGTTCAGTAAACCTGCAAGTTTGTGAGCCTTGTCACCCACATAAGGACGCCCCTGTTTTCCAGGAATCAGGCCATTCAAAAAATCCCACTGTGTGGGAGATAAAGACCGTATCCCTGAAGCCGCTATTTTACGTAAAGCCAAAGGAAGGGGAGAAAGGCGGTTCCAGAAACGGTCAGCCTGAAAATATCGGCTGTAGCCAGCAAAGAATTCATCTCCTCCATCTCCTGACAAGCAGACCTTTAAGTGCTTTTGGGCCAGGCGTGATACAAGGAAGGTGGGTATTTGGGAAGAATCGGCAAATGGTTCATCACACCACTTTGGAATGGTTGGAATAATTTCTAAAGCCTCTGAAGGTTTTAAATAGAGTTCATGATGTTGCGTTCCGAGGTGAGCGGCCACAGCAGCAGCATGCTGGGCTTCATTGTACCCTTTCTCTTCAAACCCAATGCTGAACGTTTGAACAGGGCTGGCAGTTTGTGCCTGCATCAAGGCGACGACTGTTGAACTATCAATGCCACCGGACAAGAAAGCGCCAATAGGGACGTCAGAGACCATACAGCGCTTGACAGCATCTTTTAGAAGAATTTCTAATTGATCGACCCACTCCATAGATGTTCGGCTGCAACTTTGCATCCGCTCTTTGCGAATGATTTCATCCATAGACCAGTAAGGCTTAACGGTTATTTTGTCTTGTCCTTCAATGGTGGCAATACATCCGGGCGGTAATTTCTGAATATCTTTATAGATGGATGAGGGCCCGGAAATATAACCAAAGCGAAAATAGTTTGGAAGGACATCCCGATTAATCTCCGGGCGCCAAAGAGGGTGAGGGCGAAAGCTCTTGAGCTGAGAACCAAAGAATAAGGTTTGCTGATGGAGTCCCCAATATAAAGGCTTTACACCCAAACGGTCACGGACCAGGTGGAGTTTATGAGCTTTTGCATCCCACAACGCAAATGCAAACATGCCAATCAAGAGCTTGGTGGCTTCCTCAACGCCGTAAGCTTCACAGGCAGCTAAAATTACTTCCGTGTCCGAAGACCCCCGAAAGGAATACCCTTTGGCCAATAGGGCTTCGTGCAATTCGGGTGCATTATAAATTTCCCCGTTGTATGTAATGACAAAGCGTCCGGATGGCGATGTCATCGGTTGATGACCTGTTTCCGTTAAGTCGACGATGGCAAGGCGGCGGTGCCCAAAGGCAAGATGGTTTTCTTGTCCCCACCAGACACCACTTGAGTCGGGACCACGGCTCGTTATCTGTTCCGCCATTCTTTGAGCGATTCGGTCAAGTGAGTGTCCCGATAACTCAGAGTTAAAGCTCCAGAATCCTGTTATGCCACACATACAATTTCCTTAATTACTGCAAACTCTGATAAAATAATTCATACCTTTGCCGCATAATGGGCAGACTATACGAATTGAGCATGCTTTCTCGACTCTTTTGCCCAATTGCTTTTCTTTCTTGAGAAGATAAGCCCAACAATCTCTTCAAAGCAAGAGTAAGTCCGTTAACGTCCCCAGGGGAAACGATTTGTTCCGGTGTTTGCACAAGAACAGCTGCATCTCCAACATTTGTCACAATCGTTGGTACCTCGCAAGCCATAGCTTCTCCAACCACATTTGGGAATCCTTCTCCAAAGGCAGAAGATAAGACCATGATGTCTAAGGAATTTAAGAATTCTGAAGCATTTCCCCAAACTCCTAAGCGCCGCAAACGTGGGGGCATAATAGGCCAAGCTGTTTCTTCTGTTCCTTTCCCGGCAATAACACAATAAAGGTTTTCATTTGCTTGCGAGAGGGTCTCCATGGCTTTAAAAAAAGTAGCGTGATCTTTCATGGGATCAACCCGGGCCAACATACCCACAACGACAGCATCTTCAGGAATATCGAAAGTCCGGCGTAATTCTTTACCCAAAAGAGGATTGGGACGAAAGAGATCCGTATCAATGCCGTTGGGAATCCGAATCCATTGGCGTGGTTTATACCCAAGGTTTGTATGGAAATCTTGTCCACTTTGGGAGTTGGTTACAACAGCATCGGGGAATCTTGATAAAACTTTCAATATCTTTACAACAAAGGCTGTTACCCTTGAATATTGGGATAATTCCATATTGGAACATCGGATATTCCAAACAATGCGGGGAACGCCAGCAAGCTTGCCAACAATCAATCCCATCAAGTCTGCATGATAGAGCCAGGTTTGAAGAACGTCCGGCTTTTCCTGCCGTAAGATTTTGTAGAGGCGCCATACTCCTGCGATGGATTTGTGGAGATTGAGACAATAAAGCCGGACTGCTTTTTCATCTCTTAGTTGCTTACCAATGACACCTTCATCTTTTAAGGATATGACAATATGCTGCAACGGTGATTCTTTTGGTTTTCCAGAGACAAGGGCCTTCAGCTGCCGCTCAGCGCCTCCCAGTCCAAGTCCTGTGATGAGATGGGCAATTTTCATGGAGAGCCACAAGCCTCCGTTAAGGTTTGAATGGTGCGAGTAACCATTTGTGGGACACTAAAATGAGTGATAATGCGGTCACGAATAGCCTCTTTCGAGGGGGCCTGTTGTAACATGGATTCAATGGCTTGAATTAAGGCATCCTTGTTTTTCACAGGAATGGATATGCCAAGATCTCCCATAATATAGCTAGCATCCCCAACATTCGTGGCAATGGTCGGTATCCCGCAAGCCATGGCTTCACCAACCACGTTTGGAAAACCTTCCCCATAAGAAGAGCTTAAAACCATGATATCCAAAGTATTGAGCAATTCTGGCACATCCTCATATATACCAAGGCGCAATAATCGAGGAGGAAGGGAATGCCAGGAAGCCGTATCCGTCCCCGCACCAGCAACAATAAAGTACAGGTCTTGGCGACGTGCAGATAGGGCCCGCGCTGCCGCTAAAAATGTCTCATAATCTTTCATAGGGTCAACACGGGCCAGCATTCCAACTACAATAGCCTCTTTGGGAATATTCCATTGAGCGCGAAGCTTATGTTTACCAGACTCTGAACCAGGCCGAAAAACATTTGTGTCAATACCATTGGGAATGACAATCGCGTTGTTCAAACAATATCCTAAAGATTGATGATACTGGCGGCTGAAGTTGGCATTAAAAATAATGGTTTTGACATAAACAGATAGTTTTTTTTCCACCCAAGCGATTAAGCGTGCTACCTGGTCATAATTTCCAAGTTCCATGTTTGATGCGCGAATTCCCCAAACAACTGGTTTTTGAACGAACAGACGACCCGTTATGGCAACGATATTGGAGGTGGTTAGGAAGCTATAAATCACATCGGGATTGACGTCTTGAATGGCTTTAAGATACCGTCGAAACCACCCCAACAAATCCCATCGACCGTTCTTGTGGAGAGGATAAATGGTAACCCCTTCATCACGCAGTTTTTTCTCAAGAATGCCGCCTGAATAAAACAATCCAACTGTGACTTTATATCCTTTTTGGTGAAGGGCGCGCGCCAAAACACAAACCTGCCGTTCAGCCCCCCCTACGCCCAAAGACCGGATCAAGATAAAGATCGATGATAGAGGTGACGAGGACATGGGAATTTTTTGAAATTTAGTCATCCCCTTAAGGAATCCAAATCTGATTGTTTTGATCATTTTTATTCATGATATACACATCGTTTATAAATTAATCTGTTCTACAGGACAAAAAATCATTTTCTTTTCAAAGTGATGCCTACATCATCTATTTACACGATGATCAACTATTTTGCGATAGAATTTCTCCTTTCGTTTAATATATCTACCCTTTTCTGCCAGACTCTGTTAAAGTCCGTTGCTAAGAAGGGCTTTTTTTATCCTGAAAATATGAGCCGATATACAAAATGTTAGGCATGAAGTGCTTGATAACAGGTTGTATTTATAATTAGACTAACCCATATTATAAGACAAGAAGACTTTTTTACTTTAATTTTAGGACTTTTATTCAAATGACTCAAATTCGTAATATTGCCATTATCGCTCACGTTGACCATGGGAAAACAACCCTTGTCGATACCATGTTGAAACAAAGCGGTACTTTTCGCAGCAACCAAAATGTGGCCGAACGCGCCATGGACTCTAATGATTTGGAGCGGGAGCGTGGCATTACAATTTTGGCAAAGTGTACCTCCCTTACATGGCAGGATGTTCGTGTCAATATCGTTGATACACCGGGACACGCTGACTTTGGTGGGGAAGTTGAACGCATCCTCTCCATGGTTGATGGTGTCGTTGTGCTGGTTGATGCCGCTGAAGGGCCAATGCCCCAAACAAAGTTTGTTTTGAGCAAAGCTCTAAAATTGGGTTTACGCCCTATCGTTGTTATTAATAAGATTGACCGTCATGATGCGCGTCCTGAAGAAGTGTTAGAAGAGATTTTTGACCTGTTCATGGCGCTTGATGCAAATGATGCTCAATTGGATTTTCCAATTGCTTATGCTTCTGGCCGTGGTGGGTGGGCTGTGCGGGATCTTACACAAGACCGCACGGATATTGCCCCGCTATTTGATTTAATCGTTAGCCATGTGCCTGCCCCAGAAACCGTAGAAAATGCCCCTTTTTCAATGCTGATTACGACCCGCGAATATGATTCTTACTTAGGGCGCGTTCTCACAGGCCGGATTCATTCCGGAACAGCAAAAATTAACATGCCTGTCCGTGTATTGAACCGGGAAGGGCAAATCGTCGAAACGGGGCGCATCAATAAACTTCTTGCTTTTAGAGGTCTGGAGCGGATCGCGATTGACCAGGCGGAAGCTGGCGATATCATTGCGTTGGCAGGTCTTGAAAAAGCTACGGTTGCCGAAACCATTGCTGCTCCGGAAGTTTCAGATGCGCTACCTGGTCAACCGATTGATCCGCCAACATTGGCGATGACTTTTTCCATTAATGACTCTCCCCTTGCAGGGCGGGAAGGCACCAAGCTTACCTCCCGTATGTTGCGGGATCGACTTATGCGGGAAGCGGAAGGAAACGTGGCCATTCGGGTTACCGAAGCAGAAGATAAAGATGCTTTTGAAGTTGCCGGACGTGGCGAGTTACAATTAGGCGTTATTATTGAAACCATGCGCCGGGAAGGATTTGAGTTATCGATCAGCCGTCCTCGCGTTCTCTTTCAAACGGATGCTGAAGGCAACCGTTTAGAACCCATCGAAGAAATTCAGATTGACGTGGATGATGAGTTTGTTGGCACCGTTGTGGAGAGCATGAACGCACGCAAATCTGAAATGCAGGATATGCGTCCTTCCGGTGGTGGAAAAACTCGTATTATCTTTTTGACGCCTTCTCGAGGACTTATTGGATATCATGGACAATTTTTAACAGAAACCCGTGGTACGGGAATTATGAGCCGGGTGTTCCATGCTTATGGGGCCTTCCGTGGCTCTATCGAAGGCCGCCGCAATGGGGTTTTGATTTCCAATGGAAATGGAGAAGCTGTTGCTTATTCCCTGAACACCCTGGAAGAGCGTGGAATCTTGTTTTTAGATCCTGGCACACAAGTTTATCAAGGCATGATCATCGGCGAAAATAGCCGCGATAATGACCTGGAAGTCAATCCATTGAAAGCCAAGCAGCTCAGCAACGTTCGTGCTTCCGGCAAGGATGAAGCCATTCGTTTAACGCCTCCAAAAATCATGACCTTGGAGCAAGCGATTGCATATATTCAAGATGATGAGCGGGTGGAAGTTACCCCTAAAAGCATTCGCATCCGCAAAGCGGTTCTGGATCCCAATGATCGCAAACGGGCAGAACGCGCCGCCAAAGGCTAACTTTAATAGGTAAAAGCCATGATTGTTTTGGGCATTGAAACCAGTTGTGATGAAACGGCTGCGGCCGTCGTTCGGGATGACCGGACGATCTTATCCAATGTTTTGGTGTCCCAAATTCCAGGCCACCAGCCGTATGGTGGGGTGGTTCCGGAAAAAGCCGCCCGCGCCCATTTAGACCATCTTCAACCAATGATCGAACAAGCTCTGCAAGATGCGGAAGTGTCTCTGGATGACCTGGATGGTATAGCCGTCACCGCAGGCCCTGGCCTTATCGGTGGGGTTCTTGTGGGTGTCATGACGGCTAAAGCCATTGCCGCTGCTAAAAACCTTCCTTTCATTGCCGTTAACCATCTGGAAGGGCACGCCCTTACGGCGCGTCTAACCCATGACTTACCCTTTCCCTTTTTACTCCTCCTCATCTCGGGAGGACATTCTCAATTCCTGGAAGTGACGGGTGTGGGGAAGTACCGATTATTAGGTTCAACCATTGATGATGCGGTCGGAGAAGCCTTTGATAAAGTCGCCCGCCTTTTTGGACTGAACTATCCGGGCGGACCTGCTCTTGAGAAGCTGGCTCTCACCGGAAATGGCAAACGGTTTGACCTACCACGTCCCTTAAAGGGCCGCCCCGGTTGCGACTTTTCTTTTTCGGGGCTGAAGACAGCCGTCCGAACGATGGCTGAAAAACACACGCCCTTGTCCCCTCAAGCTAGAGCTGACTTGGCCGCCAGTTTTCAGGAAGCGGTTGCCGATTGCCTGGAAGAACGGGCAAAGAATGCTTTTCAGATGCTCCAAAAACCCGTTCAGCATTTTGTTGTGGCGGGGGGCGTTGCTGCTAATGCAGCTTTGCGGGCGCGTCTGTCTACCCTGTGTGATGCCCATGGCTTCCAATTTGTAGCGCCCCCTATAGGGTTGTGCACGGATAATGCCGCCATGATTGCCTGGGTGGGCATTGAAAAATTGAGATTAGGCCACAAGGATGGGCTCGACTTTGTTCCCCGTCCCCGCTGGCCTTTGTGTGGCTAAAGTCAGATAAATACACCATTGCCAAAGAGGTTGAGTAGCATGGGTTTAAACTCGTGGACAACCGAAAGAAAAAATAGAATGAGTCAAAAAACCGCTCCCATCATTATTCTCGTGCGTCCCCAACTTCCTGAAAATGGGGGAGCGGTTGCCAGGGCTATGGGTAATTTTGGGTTGAAGTCCCTTCGGTTGGTGGCGCCACTCTTTTCTCCTCTCGACCCAAAAGCTATCGCCATGGCGGCGGGCGCAGAGGCTATTTTAGAAAACGCAACGGTTCATTCGACACTTGAGGAAGCGATTGCAGATTTGCCGTATGTTTATGGAACATGCGCCGTTGAGCGCCTCATGGTCAAAAAATATATTCCGGTGCGGGAAGCTATGCCGGAGATTGCGGCGTGCGGGCATGTGGGGATTGTTTTTGGGCCGGAGCGGACCGGACTTAACAATGAAGAATTGTCAAATTTCCGGGCTATTCTTCATGTGCCGGTTGACCCTGGGTTTTCTTCTCTTAATTTGGCGCAAGCCGTTGCGATTACAGCCTATGAATGGTATCAAACCAGAAATGACTTTAAAGGAAAGCTTCATATCGGAGAAACTGTGCCAGCCACTCATGAGCAGATTCATGGGTTTTTAGGAGCCTTGGAACACTCCTTGGATGAGACCCATTTTTGGCGCATTGATCACAAAAAGCCCATCATGTGGCGCAACCTTCAAAATATTTTTACCCGCATGGATTTAACGGAACAGGAAGTGAGAACCCTTCATGGAATGATAAAGTCTTTGAGAGGATCATTGTGAGGCCAAGTTAGAATCAAAGATATTGTTAATTACTTCATCGCCACATTGTAAGAAACATCGGGTTGGCCTCCATCCTTAAAATTGCCAAAAGTAGCAATTCTTTGGGCTTCTATGTCCAGCATATTATCGGCAAAAACGTAGTAGTATGGTTCAAGGCCCCCTTCCAGGATCTGCAATGGATAGGAATATTTTGGCCATTCTTTCCCTTCGGGTATGGAAATGCTTTTTTTATCATGAAAGCAGATCATTTTTTTATGGTCTTTAAGGTCTTTTAGGAGATGTTCGGGCGCCGTATCCCCTTCAGGCAAGTCCTCATGCCACATGCTGAGTTGCTCCTTGTTATACGTAAAAAATCCATAAGCCCTTGATTCTTCATCCAGAAGCAGAAAATTTCCTGTCATTTCAAACAGATAATATTCGGTAATATTTTTTTCCCGAAGCAGATTTTCAAAGAAGTTGATAAACACAGAATCCCGAAGGCAGGTTGGTCTTGTGCTAAACGTCGCAACGTCATACATGAGCTGGGATACTTTTGAAAAGTAGGCGCGCCGGGCACGGAGTAAAGCCTGATTGAGAGTTTCAAGAACGTTCGGGTCCTGCTTTTTGATATACTGGTGAATGAGCCCCCTGTTAAAGGCCTGAACGGCCAGATGCTCATCCGCTTCGCCTGTTAGCAGAATTTTTTGAATGGAAGGATTGGTGATTTGTTCACACAGCTCCAGGCCATTCATGCCCGGCATTGAGAAATCGACAACAACCGTTGATATGCTTTCAAAACGCCTGGGGTTATAAATTTCATTCATAAGGTCATAAATGTTAACATCCAATTTGGCATGCTGCCATTGGTCTTCATCAGGCTGGCGTATTAACCGCCGTGCAAATGACTCCAGCTTACTGTTGTCATTTAAGAACTTTAAGGCTTTGAGGGGGTCGTTGAAGGTCTGGTAGGTGAACCGGGCATTGTCAAGATTAACGTCGAGTTTCTTCAAGGCCAAAATATCATCGTCGATGAGTAGAACCCTGGTTGGGAACATGCACAAAGGGATTGTCTTCATAGATTCCTCCTAAAAATAAACTGTTTGACCAATTTTATTACACCATCCTTAACGATCTCTTAACTTAAGGTTCATCTCATTATTTGATAAAAATGTCAAAAACTTAAATTGCCCATATTATTTTCGTAAAATTTTATCCATTCATTTTTGGCTCCCTGATAACCGGAAATTTCAAGATGAAAGTGGTATGTTCCCCTTCCTTTGATTCGCAAGAGATCGTCCCCCCAAAGCCTTCCATAACAGACTTGCAGAACGCAAGGCCGATTCCCGTTCCATGGCGGGTATGGGCATAAAACCGGTCAAATATATGGGAGACCACAGAAGCCGGCATCCCCTTTCCCGTATCTTT
>CAZXMD010000022.1:12991-16660 GCA_964641635.1 uncultured Candidatus Finniella sp.
GGGATCGATGACTTCGGCGGAATACCGTCCGGGTTCCTTCGGGGTGAATTCCGTCCAAAGGGATATGCTCCCCTTTTGCGCGGCCTTAACGTAATAAAGGGCATTTTTCAAAAGGTTGAACAAAACGTGCTTCATTAAGAGGGAGTTCCCATGGAAAGTAAAATCCGGCGTATCTTCCCATGAAACCAGAGCGCTCTCTTCTTCTGTTAAAGGGTATTCATGAAGCGTTTCCGCAATACATGCCCTAACAGAACAGGGCTTATAATCCTTGCCGTTTTGGCCTTTATCTTTCAGGCTCATCAGGAGCATATCGATAACCAAAGAAGCGCTTGTGGTGATCTTGTCCAGGTCGTCAGGCGTTTCTATCAGGTGCTGTAAATTTTTTTCCGAGAGGGGCTGAACCTCCAGTTGGGCGTTCTTCGCTTTGCCATAGCCGTCAACTAACACCGGTAGAAATTTCTTGATACATCCCGCATTGGCGCGAATTCCCAAAAAGGGGGTTCGCATTTCATGGGCAACCGTTCCGGCAAGTGTCTTCATGGCCAGGAGTTTTTCTTGGGTGATGTTGTCTTTGCCACGCGAGAAAGCTGATCCCATTAATACAGCCCATATATAATTTATAACAAGCTCCGTCATTATAGGAATATCGATATGACTAGGCCCATTAATCAAATAGTGAGTTGTCCAACCTGTTAAGACCCCAACAGAAAGTATAGCAACGAAAGTAAGCCAGTCTGTTATTAAGAGAAGCCAAAATAGCCCCATAATGGCTTTGGCATACCAAATATTAGAGCCAAGGTTGTCAATAAACATATAGGTTCCATAAAAAGGTAAACAATAAAAAATGGTAAAATACCAATAAAGGATTTTATACCGTTTTGCTGAATCAGGCCAATAATCAATGAGTAGGAGAGGTGCACTGAATATAAAACCAAAAAATCTTAAAGGTGAGGGGGCACCCCCTTCCTCGAGGATTATTTTATTAATGAAATAAAACAAAGGAAAACTAACGATGCCAAAAAATCCAAAAGTTTTTATTAAAGTGTCTGAAATATAGGTACGTTTGGATAAAGCATCAAATAATATTTTTACCATATTAATAAGAGTCCTTTTAAAGCTTTTATAAAATTATGAAAGGTCACTTTTTTGCACAAGCTCAGCAAGTCGGTGTATTAAAGCTTCTATCATGGCCCATGAATCTTCTTGTAGTTCAAATAAGCGGGAGTATTGTGCAGGTGACAGATTTTCTAACAAAGAAAGCCCCATTTCTTCGTGAGAAAGATCAATTACATCATGGATTTGGAAGTGTTCAAGTTGATTGTTAGAGTCTATGGTTGGTTTTGCAAGGCCATAAAAAACAACAGCAGCAGCCTCTAAGCATAGATTTATGACTACAATTTGTTCATATGGGCTAAAAGAGAGCATTTTTGAAAAAAACCAATTGCAAATTGCTTCTAATATAGCATCTTTTTTGGGGTGTACACTAACCCGATCTCTTATGAGCATCTGGTCATGCCCAAATTCCTCAACAAAATGCTGATAGAACAAAGGACTAAACCTTGGATCGTCACATAGAGCTGTTTTTAATAGCATTATCCTTTGAAAGTAATTAGACCAAACCTGAAAATAATCCAAAAATTTTTCGCGTTTTCCTTCCACACGAAAGTACCCCGACTCCATCAGCTTAAATAATCGATTTTTAGTAAAAGTTTCTTTAAACCTCCTGTTGCGTCTCATTAATAATTCTAGCGATGGTGGATTTTGTGGAAATTGTTTAACATTATGTGCTGCTTTCATTGTTATTGGTCCTTTATTTATTGTTATTTTTTTAGATACACTTATTAACATTTGAGATAATTCTGCCGCATTTTCTGTTGGTGTAATTAATTATTTTTAAAAATTATTATGTATTTACTTTCTCCATTCCTTTCAAAATATCTCCCGCTCCAAAAGACATCGCTGCCCGCCGCCGCCACATAATTTCGGCTACACTGGTTACGTGATCAAGGCGGATCAGGGGAACCTCCTTGTTGAGGGCCATGAGAATATAGGCATCTCCTTCCCTTAACAGGCGGCGGACAAGAAAATGGTCGGGCGTGGTTTCTACCAGGCAGACGGAATAATGGAGGCGGTCAATCTGATCATTCGGAATCCGCCATGCCCCAATGAATTCCCCTACCTCATAATCAGGCGACATCGCTTCATCCGAGATTTGGATCATGACGTCATCCATTCCAAGTTTAAGGCTGTGTTCCCGAAAGAGGGTGATCTCTTTTTGTAGCAAGATTTCAGAAAGAGCGCCGGATTTCTTCTTTAGTTGGCGGAGGGTTATAGGGGGTGCAAAAACGCCGGCTTTTGGTGAGGAGGTTAAGAAAGGCCCCGGCCCCACCTCTTCCATCAACCAGGCTTCTGTGCAGGTGATTCCTTCATTCGCTAAAGCTTCAATGAATTTGGTGACATTGGTTGTGCGTGAAAAACTACGGCTCAATTCCCAGGACTGGACTGTATAGCAATTAAGCTTGTGCTTGTTGCAAAAGTCTGTACGGTTTAAAGGGCAAAGCTCCCGGGCCTGGCGAAACCGATCCCCAATGGAGATAGACTGCTTCTGGTTGCCTGTATCAGGCTTTAGGGCGTCTGGTTTCTTTGCCATGAATGTCTTTCCGTGCCGATCATCCAAAAACAGCCCTGATGAGGGGCATGGTGTGAGCTCTTTTTACAATACACATGTTTTGCCTCCAGCGCAACATCTTTGCGTGTAATTTTTTGTCCTTATCAGTGTATTTTTTCAAAGGACAATCCTCCTCTTTTTTTATCGGGTTAGTGTATATAACTAATTGAGTATCATGGTAATTTTTGGGATTTCTAATGATAGATTTCATGTGGTGACCTTAAGATTTTAGAGAGGTTCTCGTGTATTTATTAAAATAAATGTTGCGCAAAATACACATGCGAGTTATAGTGAATTAGTTTGCCACCTCTTAATAGGAGAAAAAAGTATGCTCAAACTCGTTGTTAACAACACTCAGCCTCTCTATGAGAAAGCCCCTCAGGGTAACGGAGCTAAAGTTTCTTCCCTTACATCGCCCTTGCAGAATCCGCACCCCCTTAATTTCCGTCGACTTTCCGAAAAGCTGTATGCTTTTAGCCATCATGACCTGGATCACAGGCTGGATTGCACAATGAATGTGGACTTGAGGGAAAGCTACGCTTACACGGAAGAAGGGGCAACAGAAGAAGAGAAGTACCTTGTGCCTATGGCCTTTTGTAATTTTCCGAATATTGACATACGGCGCTTAAGGGAAGAGGTCTCTTGGGACGACTATCTTCTGGGCAGCATAATGGTTCAATTCCAGTTGAAAACGCTCGAACAGCTTTTGCTGTTTTGTGAGGAGAAGGATGCAACCTATCTTGCCTTAACCATTAACGACGCTAACTATGACGACCTTGAAATTTACCGTCACTTCGCCACCTCGGAGAACAGGGTCAGCACGATAGACGGGGAGCAAACAGAGATTGTCATTCCGACGGACGTCGAAACTTACGATGAGGTAATTGATTTTATGGATGAATTTGAGGAAGGTTTTCTGAAAACCTTATGGCGCAATCAAAAAATGAACTGTTCCTGTGTACATCTCTTTTTGAACCAGTCGATTTTGTGTGCCATATAAA
>CAZXMD010000023.1:0-16397 GCA_964641635.1 uncultured Candidatus Finniella sp.
AAGGGGAGAGGTCGGCGCGGAGCGCCGGGTGAGCGGTAAAAATTATAATATCTTTGATTGCAATTTGGTATTAAAAATGGCTCAAGCTGGTTATCGGCCAACACTTTATGAAGCCATGGGCATAGATATAATGACTATGTATAATAGCTTGACTGATCCTCTACACTGCCAATGCCGGAAGGCTATGCCCTACTGTGAAAACGCACCATCTTTGGATTGCTAACCATCAGGTTCTTCGCAAAGAAATCCAGTTGAGTGTAATAAATTAACGCTTCTTCCACCCGGGCGAGGATGGCATTTTCTTCAGGAATTACTGGACTCTTCGCTAGATATGCAGACATTGCTTTAGACACTGATGAAGCAAAAATGGCTGTTTTGGTTTGATTATAATTTAAAACATCATTTTGCTGCATCTGTTCTAATATTGGCTTTACTTGAAGATCTTTTATTGGACTGAGATCTAATTTTTTTAAAGCAATATAGGCTTTTTGAAATCTCTCCTGGAAATATTGATAATTCAATACCTCTTCCACAAGCTTTGTATGCTCGCCAAGTCCCGAAAATAAAGTAGAATAAGATACCAAGATACTTTTAAATTTTGTATATTCCTGCGACTTTCCACTCTTTAAAAAAGCCTGAGTTAAAAAGGAATCATTTGTACCATAAATTGGAATAGAATTCGTCAGATAGTTTCTTAAAGCAGGAATGCTACTTGTTTTTACACTACTTAGAAAAGCACGCTTTGTATCCTGAACACTCTCTCCTTCATTCCCCTCTGAAGCTAGCGATACACACATCGATAAGACAGTTTCGTCTAAATAGTTATCATAAAATTCGTTAAATTCTTTTGTTTTTTCTTTGGCCATTTTGAAAACTTGCAATTGCCGCTCTTGGTAAACTTTATGCTCACTAACCTTTATCAAGTCTTCTTTCTTGCTCTCCAACCACTCCATAACTGTTGATATTTCAACAAAGGTCGAACTATCCGCCAGATTCGGAAGCTGAGATTTCACTTCACCAAACGTTCGCATAAAACTGGAAGGCTCAAATTCCTCTAAACCTTCCTGCAGCCTCTCTAATTGATTTAAAGTTAGTCTTTTCTGTATGGGTTTCAAATTGCTACTATCTTGAATTTCACTGCGTAAAGCTTTGACTTTTCCATCTATAGCCTTAAGACGTCCCTGAAGTTCAGCATCTAAAGAAATATCAGGATCCTTCAAATCATCAATATGAATGAAAGATTGGTTATAGTGGATAAAGACAGAATCCTTCCCAAGGGGAAGGGCTTGTCCTCCCTTAGAAGTGGCAAGCGCCCCTAACAAATCAATCTTCTCCTGCTCAAGCGCCTCTAATCTCTGCCGTAATTCAGCATCGCTTTCTTCAACGCGTTTTGCCCGCTCCTGTTCCAGGGCGCGTTGCAAATCCTCAAGCTGTCGCGTCACTTCCGGATTGGGCTGTGATGAGGCTGAATTCTGCAATCCTTCTATTTGCTTCTGTTTTTCTGCCAAAGCTTTTTGAACGTTCAAAAATTCCTCTTGCTGACGTTGAAAATCCTGCCTCAGACGATGAAGCTCTTCTTCCTTTTTCTGAAGATCTCTCGCCTTGTGTCGAGCAGCTTCTTGTTCTTGCTTCAGAAGGTCCCCAAACATTTGCCTGATTGCTTCTTTTTCCATTTCCATCTCAAAGGCCGCCTCTTGACTTAGCTCGCGTTCCTGACGAAGGATTTCTTCATGCTCCTGTCGATCTTGAACCCTTTGTTGCTCTACAAAATCAATCTTCCTTCTAGTTTCTTCATTTCTTTTTTCCTCCTGCACTCTTGCTTTTTTTTCCTGAAGAACCTGTAATCCACCCACCCCTTGTGTAGCAAGCACTTTTACAGCTGTCTTATTCGGGGTATTAACGCCATAGAAATCCGCAAGTCGTTCCAGAGTTGCCTGATCGGCAGCTTGCGAGATATGTTGAAAGCATATGAAAGTTGCCATTAAAAAAACATGCCTTAAGAACATAAAACCCCCTTCTAATGCAAAGAATAAAATTAACTTCAAACACAAATCTGGATTCGTGTTATATCAACCCTGATTTAAACCAATAACATTAAAACTACACTCATTATGCTTTTTCAAAACTATAGGAATCTCTGTAATTCTTATTACAGCGTCATAACAGAAGAGATGAAATTCTGCCTTTTGTAAAGAGCGACACAAAGCCGCATTCAATATCCCGTTAAATCCTGCCAGTGTGTAGAAATATCCAAAGAATTTGAAAATAATCATTCTGCAACATCTTCTTTATCACCTTAGGATCATTTTCTTAAGCCGTGGGGTTTGCGTTGTTGAAAAATAAAAATAGAATAATGAGATTTTAATGAAGAAAATTACAAAGTTTTCCCTGTGGCTGTTATTCATTGTAACGCTCCCTGATTGCCAGGCAGCTTGGCAGCCCTATTTAGGCGTCGGAGCCGGATTATCCAAATCGCAAAATGCCCTTAACGTAGACTTTAAGGACACTATGACTTCACAGAGTATTGCCGTTAATATGGATACGACCGGTTTGAGCGGAACGATCTTGGCTGGCGCGCATAACCAACAACAGCATTTTTTCTTCGGAACTGAAATTTTCACATCCGTGGATAATTTTAAGAACAAGAGGAAAGGGGAAATTATCAACCACGCCCCTTTTGTTTTTTCTTATGCAAACCTCGACTTTGAAACCAGTATGAGGTTCACAAATGGTATTTCTTTTATAGTTGGGAAAGATTTAACGTCTTTTGCTGATGTTTTCTTAAAACTAGATTTGTTGAGAAGCCAGTTTAGAGTTAAATATGCAAATACCAGAACCCCTGGTAAGGGGGAGCAAAGCAAGTGGCTTCTTGGGTATGCACCGGGCGTTGGCGTACAATTTCACCTAACAAAAAATATATTGACTCGATTTGATTATTCTTATCGAATTTATAATGAATTCCGCACTCAAAATATTGCCAATGAACCTAACGTCCCAAGCACGACCATTTCTGGGAGAATTGCACCAAGAATCCATCAGTTTGCCTTGTCCCTTATTTACAGGTTTTAAATCTATCAGGTAGAAACAATGCAAGAAAATGTGTGAGGGCAGAAATAGGATCGAAGGTATCCCCTCTCTTTTCTTCTCACATTGCGCCTCCCCCTCATCCTATGGCATCCTTAAATATATTGAGAGGGAATAAATGCCATGGACCGCAAGAAATTTCACACATTGTATAATCAATCCATAACATACCCCGAAGACTTCTGGGCAGAACAAGCAATGCGCCTAGACTGGATTTCTTTTCCAACGAAAATCAAGAACACGTCATTTCAAGCCCCCAACGTCTCAATCCAATGGTATGAGGATGGTATTCTGAATGCCTGCTACAACTGTGTAGACCGCCACTTACCGACACGCGCAGCGGATACGGCGATTATTTGGGAGGGCGATGCGCCAGATGAGGTGCGCCGTCTGACTTATCAGGAGCTTTATGAGGAAATTTGCCGCCTCGCCAATGCCTTGAAAGCGCAAGGGGTTGGAAAAGGAGACCGTGTCCTTATCTACCTTCCCCTGGTGCCTGAAGCCACCATCTCAATGCTGGCTTGCGCCCGGATCGGCGCCGTCCATTCCGTCGTCTTTGGAGGATTTTCTCCACAATCTATCGCCAACCGCATTGACGACTGCTCCCCAAAGATGGTGATTACATCCGATGAAGCTTTACGGGGCGGCCGCGCTTTACCTTTCAAGAAAAATGTAGACGAAGCGCTCTCTCTTGCGACAAGCCATACAGTCAATTCTGTCCTCGTCTTAAAACGCACAGGCAGCCCCATTCCATGGGCTGAAGAACGAGACCGCTGGTATCACGAAGCGACCGCTGACGCCTCGACAATCTGCCCGATCGAACCTATGGGAGCTGAAGATCCCCTCTTTATTCTCTATACTTCCGGCTCCACCGGCAAACCAAAAGGGGTTTTGCACACAACGGGGGGCTATATGGTATTTGCCGCCCTCACTCATGAGACCGTTTTTAACTATACGCCCGGGCAAATCTATTGGTGCACGGCTGATGTTGGCTGGATTACAGGTCATACGTATGTTGTATATGGCCCCTTAGCCAACGGCGCGACCGTCGTGATGTTTGAAGGTGTTCCAACTTACCCAACAGTGTCGCGGTTTTGGGAGATCATTGATCGGCATACTGTGGAGATTTTCTATACGGCGCCCACAGCCATCCGTAGTTTAATGAGGGAAGGAGATATACCCGTCAAAGCCACAAGCCGCAAGAGCTTAAAGGTGTTGGGAACGGTTGGGGAACCCATCGACCCAACATCTTGGGCTTGGTACCATGACGTTGTGGGGGATGGTCGATGTCCCATTGTGGATACGTGGTGGCAAACAGAGACAGGCGGCATTTTACTGAGCCCCATACCCAATGTGTCTGTCCAAAAACCGGGGTCCGTCGTCCAGCCTTTCTTTGGCATTAAACCGGCCATCACAGCACCGGATGGAACTCGCCTGATAGGGGAAGCCACGGGCAACCTGATTCTCGTGGATTCCTGGCCAGGCCAGGCCCGCACAATTTATGGCGATCATAACCGTTTTATCCAGACCTACTTTTCAACAGTCCCGGGCGCTTATTTTACCGGAGATAGCTGCCACCGGGATGCCGATGGGGACTATTGGATCATCGGACGGGTGGATGATGTTTTAAATGTCTCCGGCCACCGTCTCGATACGGCTGAAGTAGAAGGTGCGCTCGATGCCCATCCCATGGTTGTAGAATCTGCCGTTGTCGGCTTTCCCCATGATATCAAGGGACAGGGAATCTATGCTTATGTCGTTACCAAAAAAGGCATCGACCCATCCGATACCATTCGTGAAGACCTGATTCAATGGGTCCGCAAGGAAATTGGCCCAATTGCAACCATCGACCGTCTACAGTGGGCCGACAACCTCCCCAAAACCCGTTCAGGCAAGGTCATGCGCCGCATTTTGCGAAAAATTGCCGAAGGCGATACTTCAAACCTTGGGGATACGTCAACTTTAACGGATCCTGAAATTGTTGAGTCATTGCTCCGGGAGCGGTTATAGACCCGCCCCCTCCTTTTTTATATAATATCCCAACACCTTATAAAACCGGTAAGGAAACATTAATATTTATCCCAGTAAAGTGAATCTAGAGAAGCGCCCTTTTTAAAGGTTCAAAAGGAAACTTAATGACTAGAAAAAGGCTGATTAAGGTAGTTCTTGCAGCTATCGTTTTGGGATTAAGCGCTTACCTCATCTCGTCCAACTTGAAGACTATTTATAAATCCTTTAGGCAAGAGGAAAAATTTGTCCCCCCTGATTTTGTGAAAATCCTGCCAGACGAACATAATGACTCAGAAGAATACAACCATTATAAAGAAGAAAAAATTATTAAACTAACCCAAGAACAGGTTAAGCGTTTTGATATTGAAACGTTTAAAATTAACAAAAGCAACTTTCAACACCGCCTTACCCTACCAGGTCGGGTTGTATTGAATGAAAATACGATTACACACGTGGTACCCTCTGTTTCTGGGGTGGTTAAGGAAATCTATAAGGGCCTTGGTGAAGTAACAAAGGTGGGAGAGCCTCTTGCAATTCTTCAAAGCCGGGATATGGCAGAGGCAAAATCAGCCTACATTTCAGCCCATACGGATTTAGCTCTTAAACAAGACCTTTATGGACGCGAAGAAGTCCTTTGGAAGAAAGGGGTCAAATCTGAAACTCAATTTATTCAAACCCGTAATACTTTCGAAAATGCCAAAGTGCACCTAGAGCAGACAAACCAAAAACTATTGGCGCTTGGCATGAAGGAAGAAGAAATCCAAAAACTACCAGAACAAAAAACACCTTTAAATATCTATACAATCGCCGCCCCTATTGTGGGAAAAATCATTGAGCGGCATATCTCATTAGGAGAAGTAATTTCCGAAGACAAACAGATTTTTGTTGTTGCAAATTTAGATACGGTATGGATAGAGCTTGCAATCCCGGGTGAGGATTTGCAAAAAGTTCAAAAAGATCAAAAGGTAAATCTTTTGGCCCATCAGGGTGACCCCATACAATCCGGAACCATTATGTACGTTAGCCCTGTCATTAATGATGAAAGCCGCACAGGCAAAGCCGTTATTCAAATGGATAATCCTAACCAGACATGGCATCCTGGCGATTTCATTACCGCTCAAATTATTATAAACGACCAATCCGGCTTGTTAAGCTTACCAAAATCCGTCATTCAGAAAATAAACGAACAGCCTCATGTTTTTGTAAAAAAGGGTGAAGGCATTTTTGAGGCAAGGCCCGTCCAGATTAAAGGATCAGACAAAGGAGAGTTCATCGAAGTTTTTAGTGGCGTCCAGGAAGGTGAGGAAATTGTTTTTAGAAATACCTTCCTCCTCAAAGCAGAACTCGGCAAACGCGAAGCCGAGCATTCCCACTAGAGATGATATCAATGCTTGAAATTATTGTACAGTGGGCAACTCAGAATCGTTATTTGGTGGGTTTTGTAACGTTAATCATTATTGTGTTAGGAATAGGCAACCTTAAGCACCTTCCGATCGATGCCGTTCCTGACATTACGAATAACCAGGTTCAAATTAATACAACGGTTTCAGGTTTCTCGCCTTTTGAAATGGAAAAACAAGTTACTTTTCCAATTGAAACAGCTTTGTCAGGCATCCCTGGCCTTGAATCTACGCGATCCCTTTCCCGTAATGGCTTTTCTCAAGTCACCGCCGTGTTTAATGATAATGTGGATATTTATTTTGCACGCCAACAGGTAAATGAAAAATTGACAGTGGCAAAAGACAACCTTCCTCCCGATACCGACCCTAAAATGGGTGCAATCAGTACCGGCCTCGGTGAAATCTATATGTGGACGATACAATATGCCGATTCGGCAAATCGAAAGATAATTGACGCAAGCCCAGGATTTCAGTCGGATGGAAGTTACCTTACGCCAGAAGGCGAACTTTTGAAAACCGAGATTGAGAAGACAGGCTACCTGCGAACAATTCAGGATTGGATTATTAAGCCCCAACTTCGTACCGTTCCAGGTGTTGCAGGGATTGATTCCATTGGGGGGTATGTCAAGCAATATCATGTTCAGCCCGATCCCTATAAATTAATTGCACTTGGCCTTAGTTTCCCTGAAATTCAAGAGGCATTAGAGAAAAACAATCATAGTTTGGGCGCGGGATACATTGAAAGAAATGGAGAAACCCTTACCGTACGGGCCGATGGCCGCACAGAAACAATTGAACAAATTCAAAATATTGTCGTTGCCTCTCCAAGCGGCACCCCTGTTTATATTAAAGATATTGCAAGTGTCGAGATTGGCAAGGAATTAAGAACGGGCAGTGGCAGTAAAAATGGTCGGGATGCTGTAGTGGGAACAGCTCTGATGCTCATCGGCGCCAATAGCCGCATGGTAGCGGGCGCTGTAGATACAAAATTTAAAGAAATAATAAAAACACTTCCTCCCGGAATCAAAGCTGAAACCGTTCTTAACCGCACGAAATTGGTGGATGCTACAATTAATACCGTCAGCAAAAACCTGACGGAAGGAGCCTTACTTGTTATTGTTATTCTCTTTCTCATGCTCAAAAATATCCGTGCAGCCCTTATAACAGCATCTGTTATACCCATCACCATGCTTATGACCTCTATGGGAATGCTCGGAACACGCACAAGTGCAAATCTCATGAGCCTGGGGGCGCTCGATTTTGGTCTATTGGTAGACGGAGCCGTCATTATTATTGAAAATTTTTTAAGGCGTATCGGCGAAAAAGAGTCTTCTTTAAAACGGTCACTGACTTTGCAGGAACGTCTGAGAGAGGTCGTTGACTCCGCCAAAGAGATGAGCCGTCCTACCCTTTATGGCCAAGCTATTCTTATTCTTGTCTATATTCCTTTGCTCACCTTTTCCGGTGTGGAAGGAAAAATGTTTAAGCCTATGGCGACTACCGTTATCTTGGCGCTGGGGTGTGCGTTTCTCCTTTCCATTACCTTTGTCCCTGCTATGGCCGCTATATTTATCAAGGGCAACCAAAAAGAGGCCCAGGGATATTTTCTGAGAATTTCTTGCACCTTCTACGAAAAGTGTCTTGATCTTGCTCTAAGAATCCCCAAAACACTCCTCTTTTTAAGCATTAGCACTTTTATATTTTCCCTCTTTATCTTCAGCAAACTAGGGCAGGAGTTTGTCCCTACTCTTGATGAGAAAGACTTGGCAATGCATGCTATGCGAATACCAAGTACTTCTTTAACCCAATCTCAAAGCATGCAATTTGACGTTGAAAGAACAGTTGGTTCCTTTCAAGAGGTAGCTTATGTTTTTTCTAAAACGGGTACGGCTGAAATGGCAGCAGACCCTATGCCTCCCAATGTGTCGGATACTTTTATTATCTTTAAGCCACGGACGCAGTGGCCAACTCCTAATTTAAAAAAAGAAGAGATCATTAAAAAAATCGAGAAGGCTGTCAATCAAGTTATTGGAAACAATTACGAATTTACCCAGCCTATCCAAATGCGCTTTAACGAGCTTATTGCTGGAGTGAGAAGTGATGTGGGCATTAAAGTGAACGGTGACAGTTTTGATACCATGAATAAACTTGCCAAGCAAATTGCCGATATTTTGAGAACAATTCCAGGCGCTGCAGACGTCAAAGTTGAGCAAACAACAGGATTGCCCATGCTGGATTTTAAACTCAACAGAGCCTACATGGCACGGCTAGGCCTCAATGTCAGTGAAATTTTAAACGTGATTAGCATCGCCATTGGAGGACGAGAAGCAGGAATTGTGTTCGAAGGAGATCGACGATTTGATATTATTCTAAAACTGCCTGAACAGTTCCGCCAGAACCTTGAAATGATTCAAAACATCCCTATTTTCTTAAAAAAACCCAAAGTGGAGAAAAATCAAATCTCCGGGGCCCCTCAACAAAAGATGGTTTCCATACCTCTTAAAGAGGTTGCAGAATTAGTTATTGCCGACGGCCCAAATCAGATTAGCCGTGAAAATGGTAAGCGGCGCGTCATCATCCAGTCGAATGTGCGCGGAAGCGATATCGCAACGTTTGTGGAACGTGCACAGACAGCCATCTCTAAGTCTATTCGATTCCCTCATGGTTACTGGATTGAATGGGGAGGACAATTTAAAAATCTCGTTGAAGCTAAAGAAAGACTCTATTGGGTAATACCGGGATGCTTTCTCACGATCTTTATGCTTCTTTTTGCAGCTCTTAACTCTATGAAAGGAGCTCTCTTCATCTTTACGGCTGTCCCGCTTGCATTTACAGGTGGTGTTTTAAGCCTTTGGATACGGGGAATACCCTTTTCTATTTCCGCAGCCATTGGATTCATCGCTCTATCGGGCATTGCTGTTTTAAACGGCCTTGTGATGGTAACAACGATCAATGAACGATTAGAAAACCAATCTCTTAATGATGCTATTAAAGGGGGAGCGCTGACACGCTTACGACCTGTTCTTATGACGGCGCTTGTAGCATCCTTGGGGTTTGTGCCCATGGCAATTTCTACAGGCACAGGAGCAGAAGTTCAAAAACCTCTCGCCACAGTCGTCATTGGGGGCCTCATCACATCAACCCTGTTGACGATGCTTATTGTCCCGATCCTTTATAAAATTTTCTTTCGAAAAAGAGCGGAATATTCTTCAGAAAAAAACGACAAGATTCTGTCGTAAAATTATGAAAAACCATATAATATGAATGATAGCCAAACATAACTTTTAGGGTCGGGATAAGATCCTTTAACAATGTTTTTTAATGCCAACGGAAAGAATCATGCACGCCTTCATTATTATTCTGATTTTTATGGTGGCCTCTCACGCCAATAACGATCCTGTCACATCCATCTTACCCAGGTTGGAAAACCTTGTCCAAAAAGCGATGCGCACAAAAAAGGTTCCCGGAATGGCCGTGGCCGTTGTGTCAAAAGGAAAAATCGTTTACATGAAAGGGTTTGGTGTTCGAGCTATCGGGCAACCGGAACGGATTACCTCAAAAACACGCTTTCAGCTAGGGTCCATCTCCAAGGCTATTTCATCAACCCTCATTGCCATCTTGAACCGGGAGCAAAAGATCAGCCTGGACCACCCCATAGAATCCATTCCCGGTGCAACTCTAAGGCATATTTTGAGCCACACGACCGGCATACCCTCCGCCGGGTTTAATGCGCTCATTGAGAGAGGAGGGTCACCTTTGGAGGCTCAAGAAGAGATTCAAAAGCTTATCCTTGAAGAAGAACCCGGGGAAAAATTTGCCTATCACAACGTGGTTTACAACCTCTTAACTGATGTTGTCGAAACCCATAGCGGCGCTTCTTTTGAGTCGATTTTGCAAACAACCCTGCTCAAACCCCTTCGCATGACAGGCACCTCCTCTACCTGGGACGCTTTTATCTCCCAAGAAAACCGGGTTGCCATACATGTTATCAAGAAAGTAAAGGGAAAGAAGGGTAAAATCATCAAAACAACCGTACGACAAGCCCCTTATCGAAAAGAATATACAAACTTTCCAGCCGCGGGGGGTTTCAGCAGCAATATTCACGATATGGCCCTTTTCTTAAATGCCGTCATGGGCGCCCGACCCGACGTGATCTCTCCTCAGGATCTGGAAGAATTTATTCGTCCCGTGATACATACCCCCGATCAATGGTACCGGACAACAAAACATCGGGACCGCATTACGGCAACACAGTACGGCCTTGGCTGGCGCCATATGACATTTGCTGACCACCCCGTTGTTTTTCATGGGGGGATGCTACGGGGTTTTTCCGCAATGTTGGCTTTCCTGCCTGACCAGAAAATTGGGATCGTTATTCTGCAAAATGCAGACTCTTCCCTAGCTTCCCGGATCTCCATGCAATTTTTCGACTGGGTGCTTGGGTTGCCTTCAAAGAAATGGATTGATTGACAAAATGGACTACTTTTTTATTCTCATCGCCTACCTTTCAGGGTCCATACCTTACGGACTAATTTTTACAAAATTCTTCAGTGGCGTTGATGTCCGAAAAATCGGCTCCGGCAACATCGGGACAACAAACGTCTTGCGGACAGGCAAAAAGGGCATCGCAGCTGCTACCTTAATTTGTGATCTCCTGAAGGGGTTTCTACCTGTTTTCTTAGCCTCCCGTATGGGGATTGAAGGCATTCCTCTTCTCGCAACCGCGTTTGCGGCCGTCCTTGGGCATGTGTTCCCCATTTGGTTAAGATATCAGGGCGGAAAAGGAGTCGCCACTTCCCTTGGCGTATTTTGGGCTTTATCCTTACCCTTGGGGGCTTTTTCAACCTTCCTATGGATCGTGATTTCCCGGCTTGGCAAAATCTCTTCCCTGTCTTCCTTATGTATGTTTGGGCTCTCCCCCATTTTTGCCGCTCTTGTTCTTTCCTGGGCTATGGCTGTCTTTTGTCTCTTCATCGCCCTCTTAATTTTTTGGACCCACCGGTCCAATATCCAACGGCTCATAGCTGGAAAGGAATCCGAAATTGGAGAGGCTCAAGATTAAAGCCGATACAAGAAAAATCGTTGGAGGCTGATTGCCAAATGTGAAGGCCCCTGCCCCGTTCGAAATCTTTTGTCACATTTTTAGCTGCTTTTTGAAGCGGAAGCTGTGCTAAAGCTAGAGTTAAGCTCTTAAAATTATTAGGGAAAAAATATGGTTGCAATTCTTATACTGGCTGCAGGGCAAGGAACACGCATGGTGTCTGATTTGCCAAAAATTTTGCACCCTGTCGGCGGCAAGCCCATGGTACATCATGTTATGGATGCAACACGTGGGCTACAAACTTCGAATTTATCTTCGAAGACCGTTGTGGTCATTTCCCCTACTCTGGATGCGAAAGCTGTTCAAGGCGGCGCCGTGAGTGTCGCCATTCAGCAGAAGCCCCTTGGAACTGGAGATGCGGTAAAGGTCGGCCTTGAAGCCTTTTCCGAAACCCCTCAAAATGTCCTGGTTCTATGTGGGGATACGCCCTTATTGGAAGCGGGCCTGCTATCCACAGTCCTCGCCCAACATCAACAACGCCCCTCTCCTTCCCTCACGGTGATTGGTATGCGCCCTGAAAGTCCCGGTTCTTATGGCCGTATTTTGGCTGACGCTTGCGGAAAAATTGATCGTATTGTGGAGTACCGTGATGCTTCGGATGCTGAGCGGGCGGTCTCCTTATGCAATTCCGGCGTTATTATAGCGGATGGCGGATTGCTCAAGCGCCTTATTTCCCGCCTTACCCCCCAGAATGAAGCTGGCGAATATTACCTGACAGATATTGTCGGCTTAGCCGGTAAGGAAGGCGTGAATTCCTGGGTTGTTGAGTTACCGGCAGAAACGCTTCAAGGAATCAACACACGGGTTGATTTGGCCGCAGCAGAAGCAGCGCTCCAACAACGGTGGCGCCGTCGCTTCATGGAGCAGGGCGTGACCTTGACAGACCCTGCAAGCGTCTTCTTCTGCCATGACACACGCATTGGGCGGGACGTTACTATTAGCCCGAATGTGACCTTTGGAGAAGGAGTGACGATTGGAAACCGGGTACGTATTTTGCCCGGATGCCACATTGAGAAGTCTACCCTTGGCCATGATGTTACAGTGGGTCCTTTCGCCCATTTACGGGAAGGAACTATTTTAGGTGACCATGTATCTATTGGAAATTTTGTTGAAATCAAAAGCACAACCATGGGATCAAAAACAAAAGCAAAGCATTTGTCCTATTTGGGTAATGCAACCATCGGGGAAAATGTGAATATCGGGGCGGGTACGATTACCTGCAATCACAATGGCTTCATAAAATCCCCAACAACGATTGGTGATGACGCCTATATTGGATCCAACAGTTGCCTTGTCGCCCCTGTGTCTATTGGGTCTGGCGCCATTGTGGCGGCGGGCAGCGTTGTCAATTCGGAAGTGCCGGAAAATGCGCTTGCCATAGCACGGCAACCTCAAGAAAATAAGCTGACCTGGGCGACAAAGTTCCGGGCGCGATATAAATAAGGAGAAAAACTCATGTGTGGTATTGTTGGAATGATCAGCCAAAGCAACGTCGGCCCAAGGTTGTTGGATGGACTGAAACGACTTGAATACCGGGGCTATGACTCGGCCGGGATCGCCACATTAACGGAAAAAGGCATTGAGCGGCGGCGTGCGGAAGGCAAGTTGCAACAGTTGCAAGATTTGGTCAAAGTGAGCCCTATTGTTGGGACGCTTGGCATTGGCCATACTCGTTGGGCGACGCATGGCGCACCCACCCAGGAAAATGCGCACCCCCATGCCAGTGAACAGGTCGCCGTTGTCCACAACGGCATCATTGAAAATTTTGCTGAACTGAAAGCGATGTTGGTCGCCAAAGGTCATACATTTTCAAGCCAGACAGATACCGAAGTTGTCGTGCATCTCTTAACCCATTACCTGGATGAGGGGAAAACACCTCTCGCCGCTGTAAGAGATGCTTTAAAAGAGCTTAATGGCGCTTTTGCATTTGCCATTCTGTTCAAAGACCATACAGACCTTATGATCGTCGCACGCCGGGGAAGCCCTCTTGTTATTGGTTATGGAGACCAGGAAATGACCATCGGCTCCGACGCGCTGGCATTGGCTTCTTGGACCCAGAAGCTCTGCTATTTGGAAGAAGGAGACTATGCCGTTATTACAAAAGATGGTGCAGAAATCTATGATCATACAGATACGAAGGTCGAACGCCCCATCCATCTATCCCTGCTTTCGGGTGATACAATTGGCAAAGGGTCCTATCGCCACTTTATGTTGAAGGAAATATTTGAGCAGCCGACAACGCTCAGTGACACCCTGCATTCCTTGATTGACCAAACCACCCAGACCATCCATTTGCCAAACTTGTCCTTTGACTGGAAGGAAGTTCCACGCCTCACGTTCATTGCTTGTGGAACAGCCTTTCTGTCAGGTTTAACCGCCAAATACTGGTTTGAAAAATTTGCCCATCTGCCCGTTGATGTTGAGATTGCCTCTGAGTTCCGTTACCGTGACCCGCATCTAACGCCAGGGGGAGCGGCGATATTTATTTCCCAGTCGGGAGAAACGATTGATACCTTGTGCGCCTTACAATTAGCCACTGAAAAGAAGCATCATACCCTGGCTTTGGTCAACGCCCCTGAAAGTTCCATGGCCCGTCAAGCCCAAAATGTTATATTGACCCAAGCCTGGCCAGAAATTGGTGTTGCTTCTACAAAAGCCTTTACCAGCCAGTTGGTTGTGTTGGCGTGTCTGGCAATCGCAGCGGGCCGTGCCAGGGGCGTTCTGTCTGAGGCACAAGAGCATGACCTCGTTCAAAGCCTCCTTTCCGTGCCCTCTCATGTTGTGGGAGTTCTCCAGAAGGATGATAAAATTCATGATTTGGCGCATCACATCCGCTCCGCTCACAGTTCTTTATATCTAGGGCGCGGCACCAGCTATCCGATTGCCTTGGAGGGCGCTTTAAAGCTGAAAGAACTTTCCTATATTCATGCTGAAGGTTATCCGGCCGGGGAAATGAAACATGGACCGATTGCCCTGATTGATGAAGATGTTCCCGTTATCGTTCTGGCGCCTCAAGATGCGTGGTTTGAGAAAACCGTATCCAACATGCAGGAAGTTCTGGCGCGCGACGCTTCCGTTATCTGCTTTACTGATGAGGCGACAGAAGCCCAGATCCAAGCGCTAAGTGGTAAGATTAAAACGTTCGCTCTTCCGCCAACGGATGCGTTTATTGCGCCCATAGTCTACACCATCCCCTTGCAGCTTCTGGCCTATCATACAGCCCTTCTGCGGGGCACGGACGTAGACCAGCCACGGAACCTGGCAAAATCTGTGACCGTTGAGTAAAGGAATGGAATGCAGATAAGAGCTTTAGTGCGCTACACCCTTTGGACTGGACAGAATTTAGCACTTTCTAAGTGAGTTTTTGTCCCTGGGTTCAGAGAATTAATAGCACCAGCTTTTTGCTTTAGTCTATATCTTTTTCAATTCTTCAGAATTTTCTAAAATAATATACTGTTGAAATATGTGAAAATATGTGTGAAATATGTTGACAATAATTTTTACCATTCCTATATAAACATTACATGAATAATTTAGTATTGCTTTTTACCTTTAAAAAGGATTGTAAATAAAATGAAAATAACACAATTAAAGAAACTCTCTCTTGCGTACGCAATGGCCCTATGCTGCCAACCTCTTTTGGGTATGGAAAACCAATACCAATTTCCAGCATTTAATTCGACAAACACAAATATGAGCCAATTGTATAATCAAAATCAGCAGCCCCAAATTCAGCAGCAACCTCAATTTCCAGGAAATTTACAACACAATACTATTAATTGGATGAATACCGTGCCACAAAATCAGGTCATTCCTCTTCCACCAGAATATGTGAACACCCCGAATGGGCTGTATGTCATTGACAAAGTGCTCCATCATACAGTTTACCCTGTTCAGCAACCTCAACAATACATCCCGATGCCGATGTTCCAAAATCAGCAGAGTCCCATGCCATTGGGTGCTTACCCAGGAAACCAATGGGGTTCTCAGGGAAGCATGAACACGATACCACAGCAAGGACATTACATTCATCAGAACCAATTCTTCCAACCAGGTTTCCAGAACAATGGTGATAATCAACAGGGCACAGGAATGAAAAGAAATTCTGAACACATGGGTTTTAATGAAAAAGTAGAGCCTCAAAAGCGCCAAAAGCAAGAAGCAAAGAAGTTGACGCGTAGGGAAATGAACGTTCACAAAATGTTGTTAATGAAGGAGTACATGAATAACATGAGTGTTCCCAAAGAGCTTTCAGATATCATCACATGGAATTTACATGACGTTACCCACATCAATCCAGTTTTAGATGGCAAGCTGATATATACGCCGGTTAACGGGGAAAATGCTACCTTTAATATAAAGGACCTCGTCGAAACAAATGGTTGCATTGACTTATCAAACAATATTTTTGGAGATACATCTGATTACTTTCTCATAACGACAGATCTAGAAGAGTTCTTTAGGATCGATAAAAGCACCGACAAGTTAGTTATGTTAATTGCCCCCCGGTTTTTGATTGAAGAGAAAATCGAGTCGAGCGCAGAGCATTTTAAACCGATCATCAATAGTTGGAAAGAAGAGCATGCCCCTATTGGCATTTTTTGGAGAATGGAATATTGGCGTGATGCCAGTGAATACGATTATCTAACATCTAAAAATGTCACTGCAATATCTAAAAATAACTTATACTCGTGTGGCTGCGAGTGCGTGCGAATCGGGCGCTACTTGCCGCTCGATTTGGACGATTTTGTGACCGAGGATCATATCAGCGCGCGATTTCATGTTCATTTTGTGAACTAAAA
>CAZXMD010000024.1:0-15926 GCA_964641635.1 uncultured Candidatus Finniella sp.
CATTAGAGGCCGCAAAGCTGGCAGGTGAGGGGCATTTTATCAATCCCTCGGTCGCCAATTCGCATTAGAAAGAATTATAGCATAATTATGCCATAATTATAGAACAAATAAAAATACCCAATAACTTTAGGTGCGTCAACAATTCCTATATAATAGATGAACAACCCCTCTTGACACGTCAACCATTATATTTTAGAAGGGGCTTAACCTTAAGAAGAAGGGCATTCGCCCGGGGTTATTAAACCATATTTTAAATTTAAATAATTTTATAAAAAAAAGATTCGAGGAAATTATAATGTGTACAAGGATTCTGAAAAAAGAGTCTTCTTCAAGGGCTCTTGCCTTTGTTGTGCTTCTGTTCATGATGCCGCTGGGTTTCATCGGCAACGCGCAAAGCTGTGGGGCAACTGAAGATACTGAACATCAGCCGCTGCTAAGACGCAATGATGTTGCTATCCCAATAAATGGAGACGGAGGAGATCTGGAAGAGGGGGGGCTTATTTTAAATGGTATCCCTCAAGTCCATGTTCCACAAAATTTATTAATTGAACTGGACTCTCAAAGCGCAGTGGCGGCAAAGAAAGATATTGACCAATATTTGTATTATGCCGATTTGGTTAGCGCTGGCGTGGATGGTGAAGAAGGTTTGGAGATTCTCTTCCAAGAATCATCAGAGCGGTTGAAAATAAGTAATAAGCAAGAGTTGGGAGAAGAACTTCTAAAAAGAGCAAGGGCTGCATTAAAAGCAAACGGTGAGCTAATAACTTATCTTAGGGCGATAAAAGGCCAAGCCAACTCATTAAGGGAAAAAATTAAAGAATTTAAGAAACAAGAACAAGAATCTCACCAACGAGAACTGGCTAGAGAAAGAGAAATGGCTGCCCAAAAAGAACAAACTCGTTCACTAGAAAAAAGCCTTTGTAGGACAAGATGGATTTTGGGTATCAGCCTACCAGCCGTAACTTTATTGAGCATAGGGGCTGTTCTATTCACGCATTATTATTGGAGGATAACTTAAGAAAAACTAACAATTAGGTAATAAAAAAGAAAAAATAATTAATAAAAATAAAAAGGAAAGAATAATGAAAAAAACAAATATATATAAGCTACTTTGTACAACAATTTTGACATCAGCCGTCTCTTTAGCGGCTGATGAAAAGCCGTTGCCTGGAACTCCCCAGCCGTCGAGAGTTGCTCAATTGAGAACGACTGACTCTACCCCTCTAACTCCGATAAGTGCGGATTCCGAATCAAAAAGAAAGCAGATTTTGGAAAGCGCTCTCAAAACTCCAGACATAAAGAAGCAGCAAGAACTTAAGTATCCTGTAAGTAAATATGATAATCCCGAGAGACGGAATATGTTTGTGAATTTGTCGACTGAACAGGTTCGTCTGGAAAGAGATGAAAAGACGGCTCGGGAGCTTGAAAAAGTAGATGAACATGAAGCAAAAAAAAGATTAGAAAGAATAGCGAAAGAACAAGAGGTAAGAAGAGCAGAAAAAGAAAGGCAACAAGAAGAATTATTTGCTCGTGCAACAGAATTAGCGAGACAAAATGAGCAAGATAATATACTTTTGCAGGACAAGTTAGCTGAACAAGAGCAAAAGATAAAACTTTTTGAACAAGAGCAACTTTCAGTAGATGGCCAAGTAAAGAAACTTGAAGAGGAACTTAGGCAAGCAAATGAACTTGGTACCTTTACATCTCAAGCAATTCAAAAACTAACAGAAGCGCTTGCGGAACAGAAGAAAGTGGCTTTGGAGTCAAAAGAAAAAGTTCGGAAAGCCACCCTTGAAAAAGAGGAGCTTAGACTCAAACTTTCTATACAGGAACAGGCAACAAAGAGAGCTGAAGACTTTATTGAGAAAAAGATAGAGGCTTCAGGTATAGTGACGCCAAAAGTAAGTAAAGAACCAATCGTGACTTCTCATATTGTAACTTCTCATTCATCAAGTGGTGGTATCGTTGATCTTCAATTACAACATCCACAAGTCAATACTTCTGCTGATGCAAGACAGCCAACTACCAGCTCAGGTGCTGTTAAAGAGACTAAGAAGAAGATTATTGAAAAACCAGATGACGAAGGATTTTAAACAAGGGTGAGAATTCGGGAAATTTCCCTTATTAAACCTTGGATTATTGAAAGCTCCCAGGAATTGACGTGTTGACATATCAGTTCCTGGGGGGTTTATATGGAATCGACTAAAAATAACAATATGAAGTCATGATTGACTTTTCTTCATTCAAGTCAATCAAAAGGGATAAAATGAAAAAATCTGTGTTTTCTGCTGTTTCTCTAGCTGTTCTCTGGGGAAACCATTGTATGGCAGTTCAAGTTCCAAACCCATCAGGTCAGCTGCAACCAACTGCCTCCTCATTCTTTAATGGGGGGCGCATTGGTTTTGGTCTGGCAGGCGAGTATGTCAATACCGAGGCCAATCTCAAAATGCAGCCTGCAGGGACGTTGGGTAATATCGGAAGCAATCAATCACAAGTAGTAAAAAAGCTTCAGCTAGCTCCCTGCTTTGAGGTAGGAAGCATAATTACAAATAATTATTATGTCGGGCTTCTTTTTAGTTGGCGTTATTCAGGTGCAAAAGACACATCGCGGTCACCCATCAAGACAATTAATTATTTTTCACATGAATTTAAAATAAATCATTACACAGACATCATGATCAAACCGGGCTATAAAATTACCAATCGCTTAATGGCTTATGGTCTTATTGGCCCTTCTATTGCAAATTGGAC
Organism: uncultured Candidatus Finniella sp.; assembly: GCA_964641635.1. Taxonomy (GTDB): domain Bacteria; phylum Pseudomonadota; class Alphaproteobacteria; order Paracaedibacterales; family VGCI01; genus VGCI01. The sequence goes on from CAZXMD010000024.1 coordinate 2,752, forward strand.
GCATACGTCAAATCAATTTGGTGAGAATAATGCTGTGGTGGATAGGTTTGAAACAAAAAAAACAAGCATAGGTTTAGGTGTCGGATTGGGCTTCGAATATCTTTTCGAAAATAACTATGCAGTAAGCGCCGATTATACCCATCATTTTCATAGATCAGAATCGAGTAACCACTTTATGAGCTTTGAAGATGAGCCTGTGTTGGGCTTTCCTCTTACTGTCAAAGGCAATATGAACAAAAAAGTCCAACCTTCCTATGGGGTAATTGCCATCCGCTTCACAAAATTCTTCAGTCTTTAAAAATAAGCCTTCCAGTCTTAGTTGCTTCTCAGAAAGTTTTTGGCTTGTTAAGAGCCTCCTAAATTTTTTCCATGCAAATTTGGAGCTTCACTCCAAAATTACATGGAAAATATCTGGATATTTGATCCGATGAAGACAACATTCCCCCAAAACTCATGGGCAATTGCAAAAAAAGCTTGAAAGTTTTTCCCGTCATATGCTAATAATTTAGCACTCCCTCGATGAGAGTGCTGACACGCTCAAGAACAGAGGGCCCGAAAACTTTGAAGGAGAAAAAATGATGACATTTAGACCGTTACATGACCGTGTGCTTGTCAAGCGCATTGAAGCAGAAGAGAAAACCAAGTCAGGCCTCATAATTCCTGACACGGCCAAAGAAAAGCCGATGGAAGGCGAAGTGATCAGCGTCGGTTCTGGCGCGCGCCAGGAAAATGGCAGCATCACGCCGTTGGACGTCAAGGCCGGTGACCGTATTCTGTTCGGCAAGTGGTCCGGCACTGAAATTAAACTCGACAACCAAGATTTTATCGTGATGAAGGAATCCGACATCATGGGAATCTTGAGCAAATAACTTAACCATTTTTTAAAGAAGGAATTGAACCATGGCTGCAAAAGAAGTCCGTTTTTCTGCTGATGCCCGCGAGCGTATGCTGCGTGGCGTTGATATTTTGGCTGACGCCGTAAAAGTAACGTTGGGTCCAAAAGGGCGCAATGTTGTTATTGAAAAGTCCTACGGCGCGCCGCGCATCACGAAGGACGGTGTTTCCGTTGCGAAGGAAATTGAACTTTCCGACCGCTTTGAAAACATGGGCGCACAAATGTTGCGCGAAGTTGCAACGAAGACATCCGACCTGGCCGGTGACGGCACAACAACAGCAACCGTTCTTGCACAGGCGATTGTGCGTGAAGGTATCAAGGCTGTTGCCGCTGGCATGAACCCGATGGATTTGCGTCGCGGTATCGATATGGCGGTTGAGTCTGTCATTACCAACATTAAATCCCAGTCAAAGACGGTTTCTACCAATGAAGAGATCGCCCAGGTCGGGACAATTTCCGCCAATGGCGAGATTGAAATTGGCCAAATGTTGGCGAAAGCTGTTGAAAAAGTTGGTAAAGAAGGTGTGATCACCATCGAAGAAGCAAAGTCCTTGCAAACAGAACTGGATGTTGTTGAAGGCATGCAATTCGACCGTGGATATATCTCTCCTTATTTCATTACGAATGCGGAAAAGATGCTTTGTGAACTTGAGAATCCATTCATTCTTATTCATGAAAAGAAACTATCCGGTCTCCAGGCTATGCTGCCTGTTCTGGAAACGGTTGTGCAGTCCGGTCGTCCTTTGTTGATCATTGCTGAAGATGTCGAAGGTGAAGCTTTGGCAACGCTCGTGGTTAACAAACTACGGGGAGGACTGAAGGTTGCGGCTGTTAAGGCGCCGGGCTTCGGGGATCGTCGTAAATCCATGCTGGAAGACATCGCCATTTTGACGGGGGCTCAAGTTATTTCTGAAGACCTCGGCATCAAATTGGAGAATGTTGATATTTCCATGTTGGGAACGGCCAAGAAAGTAACCATCACGAAAGACGACACAACGGTTGTTGACGGTGCTGGCGATAAAAATGACATTCAGGCGCGTTGTACTCAAATTCGTGCTCAAGTTGAAGAAACGACTTCTGACTACGACCGTGAAAAACTGCAGGAACGCTTGGCTAAACTGTCCGGTGGTATTGCCGTTATCCGTGTTGGTGGGGCTACGGAAATTGAAGTCAAAGAACGCAAAGACCGTGTCGAAGACGCCATGCACGCAACACGTGCGGCCATCCAGGAAGGTATCGTTCCCGGTGGTGGCGTTGCGCTCCTGTATGCTCAAAAAGCATTGGAAGGCCTGAAGCCATCAAATAATGACCAGGAAGTGGGTATCCGCATTGTTCGCAATGCATTGTCCATTCCTTGCCGTCAAATCGCGTTGAATGCGGGTGCTGATGGGTCCATCGTTGTTGGCAAACTTATGGATGCGAATAATGCAACCCATGGATACGACGCTCAAAACGACCGTTACGGCGATATGTTAAAGTTCGGCATCATTGACCCAACGAAAGTGGTTCGCACCGCGTTGCAGGACGCTGCCTCTGTTGCCAGCTTGCTGATTACAACAGAAGCCATGATCGCTGAAAAGCCTGAGCCAAAGGCTCCAGCCGCCGGTGGCGGAATGCCAGGTGGTATGGGCGGCATGGGTGGTATGGGCGGTATGGATTACTAATCCACCCCGACCATCGTTCAAGCCAAAAAAAGGAAGCCCTGAAAAGGGCTTCCTTTTTTTATGAAAAATCAGATTTTGAGCAGTTAACATTTTGTGCGGCTTTATGCTACCGTTATATAGTTTTAATGAAATTGAAATTATTGGGTAGAAAAGGACTCCAGATGAGAAAAATCCTCATTGCACCCTCGATTTTAGCGGCGGATTGGTCCCGGTTGGGCCATGAGGTTCAAGCGCTTGAAAAAGCGGGTGCGGATTGGATCCATGTTGATGTTATGGATGGCCATTTTGTTCCCTCCATTACGGTTGGGCCACAAGTGGTTCAGGCATTGCGTCCTGTGACCACTCTTCCCATGGATGTTCATTTGATGATTACGCCCGCTGATGCTCACATTGAAGCCTTTGTAAAAGCTGGGGCAAACAGTTTAACGGTGCATCCAGAAGCCGGGCCCCACTTGCACCGCACCCTGCAGACCATCCGGTCTTTTGGTGTCAAAGCCGGTGTCGCTTTGAACCCCGCAACGTCTCTTGAGACAATTTTGTCCATTCTACCCGCTGTGGATTTAATTTTGATTATGTCGGTGAATCCGGGATACGGGGGACAGGCTTTTATCCCCTATACTTTAGAAAAAGTCCGAATTTTGCGCAAAATCATCGATGAGCAGAACCTGCCAATCCTGCTGGAAATCGATGGTGGCATTAATGCAAAAACAGCGCCTCTCGCCATTGAGGCCGGTATTGATGTCCTGGTGACGGGAACGGCAATTTTCGGTAAGTCCGGTGCTCTTTCCAGTCAGTCGTACGCAGCTGCTATTGCAGGGTTACGAGGAAAGAAATGACACTGAAGTCGTTCTCAACTGATCTCTCACGGTTTTTCCGCCAAGCGTGGCGTAACAGCGTTTTATACCGATTTACTCTCATGGGTGGCGTTACGCCAAAACACTTGACGGTGATGCCGGCAGATCCCTGGCCGGGAGATCTTTATGCGGGCCGCCTCTTGCTGGATGGAAAATTCATGATCTCGAATCAAGTCATTTCCATGACAGATTTGTGGATGCCACAGGAGGTGGACGCCCATGTCCTGGCAGATCTTCATCGTTTTACATGGTTGCGGGATTTGCGGGCCCAAGGAGATAATTCAGCCCGGCGTTTGGCCAGGCAGCTTATTGCCAATTGGATAGACCGAAATCAGGACTGGCGCCTTTATCCCTGGCAAGTGGGCATAACAGGGCATCGGGTTGCTAATTGGATTGGCTTGTATGACTTCTTTTGCTCAAGTGCGGATGATAGTTTTCGGGGACTTTTTTTTCGGGAAATTGCCCGCCAAGTCCGCCATCTTCTGTATTCCTGGGAGGATGCCCCAACCTCTTTGGAGAGGTTTTTCGCCTTAAAGGGAATTATTTATGCTGCTGTTACCTTTCCTGGGGAAAATTATCATTTGGCCACAGTGCTGCCTCAGTTAGAAAAAGAACTCAAATTGCAAATTGTGTCCGATGGGGGACATCAGAGCCGATGTCCCCAAACCCATTTGATTGTTTTGCGGGACCTGATTGATATTCGAGCGATGTTGCGCCTGATTCACCATGAGATCCCCCCGTTTTTACAAGAACATATTAGCAAAATGGCTCCAATAGTCCGTTTGTTCAGGCATGGGGACGGGGAATTGGCAACCTTTGGGAGAGGCTCTCACATTCCGTCTCCTGTGATTGATATGGTTTTATCTTTAGCGGATGTCCGGGGGCGTCCACCAGAACGGGCGTCGACTCTTGGATTTGAGCGATGCGTGAACAAAAGCAGCTTAATTCTCCTGAACGTTGGGGCAGGAGTAGAAAGTGACCGGTCCATGGACCTTGAGAAAGGAACCGGCTCCTTGAATTTTGAATGGAGCATTGGACGGGACCGTCTTGTGATCCAAGGGGACTTGCTTCTTCAAACACACGAAGGGGGACAGTTCCATGTTCCTGACCCGCTAGACCCCGCATCTATACAACTCCATCGGGCTTACCAGGAAGGCCATGCCCTTCTGGACGCGACTTATTCACCCTCGGATGCTCTGTCCTTTTCGCACCGCCGTCAACTTTATCTGAGTGGGGACCAACCCAGCTTGCGGGGAGAGGATACAATTCAAGCGCCGTGTGAAGCGATTTACGGTATCCGCTTTGTTTTGGATAAAGACGTTGAGGTTTCTTTTGTTTCCGGAGGGCGCGGCGTTATGATCCGTTTGCCGACTCAGGGAAAGCCGGGCAGAAATCAGGAAGGCCAACAATGGCGGCTTCTTGCCTCCGGTGTGGAAGAAATCCTGTGTGAACCATATGCAACAAATCAGGCGATTCTTCTGTTGGGTCGTACCAAACCTGGGCAACCTATCTCTGTTCAATGGGCTTTTTGCCAGGACTAAATCCCTTTTCTTGTTAAGAATCTCTCTTGACACTTTAGAGCCTCCTGGGTCACCTTAAGCAGAACGTTGGTTTTGGCTTTATGCCAAATGAAAATGGGAACACGGAAATTCTTGAAAAGAATAAACCGTGGCTGCCCCCGCAACTGTAAATGGCGAGTCTAATGATTGTCCTCTGATGAGGAATAAAAAGCCACTGGGAAACCGGGAAGGTAAATTGTTAGATGATGACCCATAAGCCAGGAGACCTGCCAACGGGTTCGCATCACTTTTCTATAGGGCGGGGCGCTTCTTATGGAACGGTATTACCGCATGTGGTGATGCACATTAACCACAAGCGGGAGACTCTTCTTCGTGCGTAGCTATTTGTTTATCATTCCATCATCTATCCTCATAACAAGCGCTCTTGCAGCGCCACCACCGGATCCGTCCGCGCCTCTGCGCTTGCCAAAAGTTATTGTGCGAGGCGCTGCTGTCCCTGCTCCTAATGCTCTAGATACAGCGGATATAACGCGCATTACAGCGAAAGATCTAGAACAGCAACAGTCGGTAACACTGGCGGATGCTTTGCGCCGGGTGCCGGGGGCGTATGTGACGCAAAGTGGCGGAGTTGGGCAAGAATCAAGAATTTCTTTACGTGGGGCGGGAGAAAGCAATACAACCCTTGTTCTTAACGGTATGCCTATCAATGATTCAGGCGCTTTTGATGGGGCGATTAATTTATCCCGGTGGACTTTGGATGAAGTAGCGGATATTCAGGTTATTCGAGGACCGATGAGTAGTTTGTATGGCCCGAATAGTATAGGGGGTGTTGTTTCTATAGAAACGAAAAAGGGGAAAGGCTCTCATAAAACTTTTGGAAAAGCAGAAGGGGGATCATTTAACACCTACACCCAAAGTTTGGGTATCCAAGGAGAAAAAGAACTACTGAATTACCATATCGTTGGGTCGCGCATCCAGTCCGCAGGAGCGCCCACAACACCAGGTCAATTCCGTTCTCAAATTCAGGGGAAAGCGGACAATCCGTTGCACCAGGAAAGCTTTTCAGGGCGAATTGGGGGAGGGCGGGAGTCAGCTCATATTTCCTTTTTCACCAGATATTTAAACCGTCGATTGAGTTATCGCCCAGGTCCAGTTGATCTACAGCCATGGCGGCAAAATTTATCAGAGAGCTTCAACCGCCTCCAAGGCCACCTAGAAAACCGTGCGGCAACTTGGCGTCATGAAATTGGTTTAGGCTATTATCAAAGTGAGTTGACAAGTAAACGCCTTCCTTCAGATAGAAGGGAATTTAAAGGAACGCAAACTCAAATTGATTGGCGACAGACTTTTGATGCAACGGATCATCTTCAACTTCACCTTAATAGTGATTTATCGAAAGAAACGCTTCATCGACATGGAAATGGGGTGCCGTCAATGCGTCCGCAAACATCTCATGGAGGTGTTGGTGGGACATTTATTGTGACCCCAAAAGAGAACTTAACGGTAACGGGTTCGACTCGGTTTGATAAGTACGTAGGCATTCCTGTTACCACAACCTATCGTATGGGGGCAGAGTATTCTTTTGAAAAAATTGTTGTAAAAGGGGGTATAGGAACGGCGTTTAAAGCGCCAACTTTACAACAAAGGTTCAATATAGATCCCTTTTTCTCAGGTAATCCAAATTTAAAACCTCAACGAAGTTTGGGTTGGGATTTAGGGGGTGAGCGTTCTTTTTTCCAAGAGCGGTTAAGGGTAGGCATAACTCTATTTCAGAACCGAATCCGGGACCTTATTGATTCATCGAGCGACGGTAAAACCCTTGTCAATAGGGATAGATCTAGAACACAAGGTGTGGAAGGGATAATGCGCCTTCATCTAGCGCCGGAGTGGACTTTAGAATTAGCTCATACGTACACGCAAGCCTGGGACGAAAAAACCAAACGGGCAATCATTAGCAATCCTCTCAATAAAACAACCTTTCGCATGACGGGACAAATAACACCTGATTGGCAAATTAGTGGGCATATGCTTTACATTGGCCCGCGGGATACTTTTAATGCTGTAACCTTTAAAAGAGGAAGAACATCGAGCTATGCTATCTTTGGAGCAGAAACATCTTATCAAATAAATGATGAGTGGCAAATTTATGGTCGGGGAGAAAACCTGTTGAACCGTCACTATCAAAGCCCTACAAATTTTCAACAGCCTAGTTTAGGGCTTTATGCAGGGCTACGGACACGATGGTAAAGATGCAGCGTAAATCCATGAAGGACCGTCTTTGGCCGGCGGGCATAGCAGCTCTTGTCCTGCATAGTTTGATGATTGCCGCCATAGCCCTTGGACTACCTTACTCTCAAGGAATGTCACCCCAAGATTTTCGGGCTGAAGTGATGTTCACTTCTCCCCTTGTGGGAGAGGTTAACTCTGAACAAAGAGAAGAGGCTAGTGAGGCGTATTTACCTTTACAAACAAACTATCAAGGACACAATCCTTGGGCTGCAGCACATCCCACGCCTACTCCGCCGCTTCGCTTGCGTACTGACCTCTCCTGCAAGGGGAGAGGTAAACAGCCCGTATCTAAGCTTAAAATTTCAAAAACTGCTGAAAAACCTGTGTCCGGAGGCCATCCTTCAGGAGAAACAAATGATGCCTTTCCCATCTTTAATCCTCCACCCATCTATCCCGACGAAGCGAAGCGAAAAGGGATGCAAGGGGTGGTTCTGGTCCGGCTCTCTTTAACGGAAACGGGCAGCGTTGATAAAGCCACAACGCTTTCACCCCGCATAGATCCTCTCTTGGAGGAGGCCGCTTTAAACGCTCTTTACAAATGGAAATTTAAGCCAGGCGTAAGAACCTTAGAAGTACCCATCGAGTTTAAACTGGAGGCTTAAGATTATGCCTTGTTCTATAGCGTCAATAATGCGCCCCAAACCAGCCATCCCAGGTAGGGGTTGGCATTAAAAGCTTTTTGGCAATCTTGCGTGTCATTGGGGTTGAGGCGGAACAGGCGGTATGCCGTAACCAGCATGCAAAGCCCCATAAGACCATAATAGGCAATCCCCCCGTCTGCCCGGTAGCCGATGTTTCCCAGCAAAGTGAACATGATGCCATAACAGACGCCAAGGGCAAGTTTCACATGCTTCCCAAATTGAATGGCGGTAGATTTGACCCCGATCTTGAGATCATCCTCCTTATCCTGGAGGGCATAGATGGTGTCATATCCCATCGTCCAGGCGATCCCAGCGCCATAAAGACTAATGATGGCCAGCCAATTAAGCGCTTCATAAGGGGTCACTGCAACAGCGCCGAATAGAACCCCTAAATTAAAGGCAAAACCTAAGATGAGTTGTGGCCAGTGAGTTACGCGCTTCATGAAAGGATAAAGAGCCAGGAGAGCAAGCCCTACCAAGCTTAAGGGCCAACACCGCATGGGCAGAGCAACTAAAACGGCAAGCCCCCCGAGGCATTGCGCACCAAAGAATATGAGAGCATGATGAGGAGATATTTCCCCGTTGGCAAGGGGGCGTGCCTTTGTGCGGCTGACTTTCGCGTCAATATCTCGATCAATCAGATCATTGAAGGTGCACCCCGCACCCCGCATAAAAAGTGCTCCCAGTGCAAAGAGCAAGAGAAGATTTAAATTGAGAGAGGGAGGGAGTGCGAAAGAGGAGGCAAGAGTGACTCCCCACCAACAGGGCAACATCAGCAAAAGAATGCCCACGGGACGATGAAGGCGGCTCAAGCGAAAGTAGGTCAAACCAGGTTATCCAAGCTTAATGACGCGCTGCATGTGGCGGCCATTCATAAAATGGGCGCTTACAAAAGCAGCCAGGCAAGTTTTTGCTTGATCTGCCCCCAAGATACGCCCCCCAACGCACAAGATGTTAGCATTATTGTGTTCGCGGGCTAACCGGGCCTCTAGTTCCGTGTGGCACATAGCCGCACGGATATCAGGGTGACGATTTGCCGCTATACTCATGCCGATGCCTGTTCCACAAACAAGTACGCCTAAGATAGCTTGATCTGTTTTAAGAGCTTCAACAACCCTGTTTGCAAAATCAGGGTAATCGACGGAATCTGGGGTTTTTGTTCCACAATCGAGAGTAGGATAACCAAAAGACTTAGCGGCTTCTATAAGTTCATTTTTTAAATTAAGACCTGCATGGTCACACCCAAATGCAATAACTTTATTGGTCATGACTTTCCTCCGTTATGGGGTTAATCGTGAAAGGGGCCATCCTCTTCAAGGGCTTCTATGCTCCGTCTCACCCTGCGTTTGATCAGAACAAAAGCCACGATCAAGACAATGACGGCAATCGTAAAGAACCCGAAATATCGCTTTATCATGTGAAGGCCAATTTCTTCAATAACGCCAGCAACCATATAACCCCCTATGCAGCTGATAAGGGTCCAGATGATAGCGGCAATTAAATTTAAAGGGGTATACCGTTGAGGAGTAATGCCGCTTGAGCCAATCACGATGGGACTGATGGTGCGGATTCCCCAAATAAAGCGGAAACTTAAAATAAACCAAATGTCCCAGCTATGGAGAAGTTTAAAGGCTTTATTGGCAGGCCCATGGAGGCGATGAAATTTCTGGATAAGGGCTTGCCCATAATATCGTCCTACATAATAGAGGGCTTGATCGGCAAATAAGGTTCCACAAAAGGCAATGATCATGATTTTTGTTAACGATAAATACCCAAGATGGGCCATGAAACAGGCGACGAGAATGACAGATTCTCCTTCAACCAGGGAGCCTAAAAATACAGCAATATACCCCCAATTTTTGATGATTTCAATCAAGTAGTCCATAAATGGTTTGCGCCCTCTCAGTTCATTCTCCCCCACTATACACGACTTGGAGAAGCAGGTGGCCAAGAAAATTCAAATGGAACTTGCATTTAATTGTATGATCTATATGATAAAACTATGGCAGGTTAGTGTTAGTAACGAGAAAATAGAAGATAAAGGAGATCTCTTATGTCAAAAACAGGAACGGTTAAGTGGTTTAACCCAGAAAAAGGCTACGGATTTATTACTCTGGATGATGGGTCGCCAGACGCATTCGTTCACATGAGTGAAGTTGAGAAAGCAGGACTCAACACTCTTTCTGAAAACCAGAAGGTCGAATTTGAACTGCAGGAAAATAAGGGAAAAATGGCTGCGGTTAATCTCAAAGTTCTTTAATTTCTTTGTTTAATTAAGCCAACAGATCATTGCGGGAAGCCTTAAGAGTTATCGACGGCTTTTCGTAATGATTTAATTTTTCCTCGCTTTGCTTGTGGTATAAGCACATTTGTGTCGATAAATCCATTAATTTTCACAATTTCACCCCTCAATTTTAAAAACAAACGATGGCGTCAGGGCTCAGAGTTTCGTATAAAGATAGGCAGAATGGTTATCCTCATGCCTTCATGAATAAGGTCGGGTTAATGCCCCGGTAATTGACCAGGTTGGTTTGGATATCACCCATTAAAATTTTTTGATGCGTTAAAGTGAAGGAGAATCTATATGGCGGGATCTGTAAATAAGGTTATTCTGGTTGGAAATTTAGGGCGCGATCCTGAAGTTCGACATAGCCCAGAAGGGGGAAAAATCGTGACTCTTTCTGTTGCGACGAGTGAGTCTTGGAAAGATAAAGCAACGGGTGAGCGTCGTGACCGTACCGAATGGCATCGGGTGGTTGTTTTTAATGATAAGCTAGCCGAGGTCTCTGAAAAGTATCTTAAAAAAGGATCTAAAGTCTATCTTGAGGGTCAATTGCAGACACGTAAGTGGACTGACCAACAGGGTCAAGAAAAGTACACAACAGAAGTCATTCTCGGACGATTCCGTGGAGAACTAACCATGCTTGATACGCGAGGCAGCGGTGGTGCTGAGGACCACGGTGTAGGTGATGATCATCATGATGCTTTTCCATCTTCAGGCTCTTCCGGTGGCAGCAGTGGTGGTTTTGGAGCGGGTTTAAGCACAGCGCCCCTTGGTAGTGGCGGTGGCGCTCCTTTAAATGATGAAGTGCCTTTCTAAGAGTTGACCAGGATGGGGGTATCTTTGAGTCAAAATAAAGATATACAAGACCTATTAGATAAAGCTGGAATTAGTGTTAGACTCATAAATGGGGATAATTGAACCTATATGTACCCCCAATGTACCGTTGCGGATGATTCAAAAGCTCGATTGGAACCAATTATTTTTTAAAGATTAAAATGAGTAGTTAGAGGAAAGAAGCAAAATGACAACGTCCCTTCAGCCATCTGATATTAAGCCTGTTGCCATTGAAGAGGAAATGAAGCGCTCCTATTTGGATTATGCCATGAGCGTTATCGTCTCCCGTGCATTGCCTGATGTGAGGGATGGCTTAAAGCCGGTTCACCGGCGTATTTTGTATGCGATGAAGGAAGCCGGAAACGAGTATAACCGCCCTTACCGTAAGTCTGCGCGTACCGTCGGTGACGTGATGGGTAAGTACCATCCGCACGGGGATATGGCCATTTATGACGCCATGGTCCGTTTAGCGCAGGACTTTTCTTTGCGGTTAACCTTGATTGACGGACAAGGAAATTTTGGTTCTATGGACGGCGATCCTGCCGCTGCTTCCCGATATACGGAAGCCCGGTTGAGCAAGCCCTCTCACGCCCTTTTAGAAGATATTGATAGAGATACGGTTGATTTCCAGCCCAACTATGATGATTCCATGACAGAGCCGAAAGTATTGCCGGCACGGTTCCCCAATATTCTGGTGAATGGGGGAAGCGGAATCGCGGTTGGTATGGCCACCAACATTCCTACTCACAATCTGGGTGAGGTTTTGGAAGCGTGTTGCGCGTTGATCGATAACCCCCACTTAACCGTTGAAGAACTGCTTGCTATTGTTCCCGGTCCGGACTTCCCGACAGGCGCTTCCATTATCGGGCGTGGGGGTATTTTTGAGGCCTACCGCACAGGGCGTGGTTCCATTGTTATCCGGGGCAAAACCCATTTTGAGACCCTTCGCGGAGACCGGGAAGCCATCATCATTGATGAGATACCTTACCAGGTCAATAAGGCCCGGATGATTGAACGCATCGCTGAAGTGGTGAAGGAAAAGATTATTGAGGGCATCTCAGATCTGCGGGATGAGTCTGATCGTCAAGGGATGCGTGTGGTTGTCGAACTGAAACGTGATGCTGTCCCGGATGTTGTTCTGAACCAGTTATATCGGTATACGGCTTTGCAAACCTCGTTCGGCATCAATATGTTGGCTCTTAATCATGGTCGCCCGGAACAGTTGCCCTTAAAGCGGATTCTTGAAGCCTTTCTTGAATTCCGCGAAGAGGTGATTTTACGGCGCACCCGGTTTGAACTCGCGCGGGCGCGTGAAAAAGCCCATCTTTTTGTAGGATTAGCCATTGCCGTTGCCAATATTGACCCAATCATTGCCTTGATTAAGGCGGCGACGGATCGTCAAGTGGCCAAAACCCAATTAATGGAGCGGGACTGGCCTTCGGAAACTGTTGCATCTATGATCTCTCTGGTTGAGCCAGACCGGGAAGTTCTGGGCAGCACCTATCGTTTGTCAGATGCTCAAGCACAGGCGATTCTGGACTTACGCTTGCATCGCTTGACTGGCTTAGAGCGGGATAAAATTGCAGCGGACTTGCAAGAACTTGCTGATAAAATTGCCGATTATTTGCGCATTCTGGCTTCCCGTCAGCTTGTTCTGGACATCTTGCGCAATGAATTGATTGAAATGAAAGACCAGTTTGCTACGCCACGCCGGACCCTCATTGAGGATGGGGAGTCGTCAGTGGATATGGAAGATTTGATCCAGCGTGAAGATATGGTTGTTACGGTTAGCTTAAATGGCTATATCAAGCGCGTCCCTTTGTCCACTTACCGTTCTCAACGGCGTGGTGGAAAAGGCCGCTCTGGTATGGCGACGCGGGATGAGGATATCGTCAGTGATGTCTTTGTTGCCAATACCCACAGTCCTGTTTTGTTTTTCAGCTCTACCGGGCGTGTCTATCAAATGAAAGCCTACCGTTTACCGTTAGCAACCCCGCAAGCCCGCGGACGGCCCATGATCAACTTGCTCCCTTTATCTGCTGGCGAGACCATCTCTACAGTGATGATTCTGCCGGAGGAGGAGCATCTCTGGGATCAGATGTTCGTGATGTTTGCAACTTCCAAGGGCAATGTGCGCCGTAACCGCCTTAGTGATTTCTTGAACATCAAGGCGAATGGAAAAATCGCTATGAAG
>CAZXMD010000025.1:0-4280 GCA_964641635.1 uncultured Candidatus Finniella sp.
GCTCAAATAATGGTGCACCCCCATACCCCAAGCCATGAGAGCAAGCGTAACAACAATTAGAAGAGGCGCATAACGCTTCAGGGGCTTCACCGGGTTAACCTCATGATCTGTTTGACAATCCGGCGCATGAGGGGGCTAAAAATCTTAGCCGCATAATAGCTTCCCGCCACACGTTTGTTGCCTTCGCTGAAAGTCGGGTACGGTGCAATTGTATTCGCTATACTCGAGATTTTTAACTTATTCTGAATAGCCATAACCCAGGGAAATATTAACTCCCCTGCGTTAGCCCCCAAAATTGTCGCTCCCAGAACATGCCCCCTTGGCGTCACGAGAACTTTGATTTTTCCTGTTGTTTTCCTGTCTGTTTGCGCCCGGTCATTGTCATTAAAAGAATAGGTCAGAACCTGATGGCGGATATCCTTTTCCAAGAGCTGAGCTTCGGTAGCGCCCACATGGGCCAGCTCCGGATCCGTATATGTCACCCATGGAATCGCCGCGGTTTGAACTTTTGCCCGAAGGCGAAAAATGCTATTACGCAAAACAAGGCCCGCATGATAGCCGGCCACATGGGTAAACTGGCATCCTCCCGTACAATCCCCAATGGCATATATTTTTGGGTTTGATGTCTGAAGGCGCGAGTTGACCCTAATTCCTTTTGGTGAAAATTCGATGCCTGCCGCTTCAAGGTTCATATCTTGCACATTGGGCCGCCGTCCTGCCGCGACAAGAAGATGAGAAGCATTCAGGGTTAATGATTTATGGTGGGAGTCCGCAAATACGATTTCAATTTTTTTGTCCTTTGACGTTACCTTAGAAATCTTTATCTTCTCCTTAAGGATAATGCCTTCTTTATGCAAAATTTCCAGGAGCGGCGCTGTAAATTCCGGGTCATCTTTGGGAAGGGCTGTAAACGCTTCCAGAACAGTTACTTTGCTCCCTAACCGGGAAAAAGCTTGCGCCATTTCTATCCCTATAGGGCCTCCTCCAATCACCACAAGGTGTTCAGGCAGTTCCTGCAGGTCAAAAATGGTTTCATTCGTATAATAAGGTATGTCCTGAAGCCCTTCTATGGAAGGGACGAAAGGGCTGCTTCCGGATGCAATAATAAAGCGCTTGGCTTTGATAATGTGATGGGGAGTTTCCAGCGTTTCTTTGTCCTGGAAAACCCCTTGCCCAAGAATAACTTTAACCCCCAGCCGTTCAAAGCGGTCAGCAGAATCGTGGGGAGAAATCGCCGTCATCACCTTATGGACATGTTGGTAAACGTGTTTAAAATCAACAGTGGCCGATTTAACAGCCCACCCAAAATCTTCAGACCTTTTAAATTCATGAGCAAATTTAGAAGCCGCAAGCAAAGCTTTTGAAGGGACACAACCATAGTTGAGACAATCTCCCCCCATTTTGCCGCGTTCCACCAAAATAACGGAGGCGCCCATTTGAACAGCGCCTGCTGCAAAAGACAGCCCACCGGAGCCTGCCCCAATGACACAAAAATCAGCTTTTCTAAGTTTTTTTCTGGTCATTTGATGCTCATCTTCCTGGCCTATCGTTTATTTCCAAATCTCTTTTAACCGCTGATCCCGGCCACAATTCCAACGATATACCTTGTACCGTATGGGATTTTTCATTTTATAGTCCTGATGCTCATCTTCTGCATCATAAAAGGGCGTTGCAAGCTTCAAGTCCGTGACAACTTTTTTTCCCAGCCGCCGCTCAACGGCTTCCTTACTGGCCTCGGCTTCTTTTTCCTGATCGGCATTTTGAAAAATTATGGCCGACTTATAGGGTTCTCCCTTATCACAAAACTGGCCCGTGTCATCAAAGGGATCAATATTGCGCCAAAAGATATCAAGCAACTGTGCATAGGAAATTTCCTTAGGATCAAAAACAACCTTGACCGTCTCCAGATGCCCTTCATGAGAAGCATAAGTTGGGTTGACAGACATACCTCCGGCAAAGCCAACTCTCACCTCAATAATCCCCGGAAATTTCTGATTTGTGTCATGATCGGCAAAGGCAGCCGCACCACACCAAAAGCATCCCATAGCGAAAATGGCCTCTTGAGTTGAGGGAGGAAGCGTCATGATTTTTTCTCCGGCATGGCTTTGGGGTAATAATGTTGCGATTATAAGCGCAATGAATGATGAAAACCAATTCTTCATGATTTTGAAGCCTCTTGGGAAGTTTCTGCCCCAAAACTATTTTTAGGCGTCTGCCCTTCCGCAACAAAAGTCAGCGCACGGGAATTCATGCAATACCTTTGCCCTGTGTGTTCTTTGGGCCCATCATCAAACACATGTCCCAAATGACCCCCACACCGGGAACAGACAACCTCCGTTCTTGGCTGTACCCATCCAAAGAGGCCGTCTCGATCTTCTTTCAACGCCACGCTACCGGGCGTTATTGGCTCCCAAAAGCTTGGCCAACCTGTCCCCGAGTCATATTTTGCCCCAGAGCTATAAACGGCATGGTCTCCCCCACAGCAGGCGCAATAGTAGGTGCCCTTTTCATAAAAATGGTCATAGGTACCCGACCTTGGCGCTTCTGTCCCTTTTTGACGGCATATGGCGTATACCTCGGGTTTGAGGTTTTGCTTCCAAAACGAATCAGGTTTACCTTTATAATCAATTGACATTTTCCGGTCTCCTTGATTGAACAAACCCCCTTCAGCGCACACCCCTGCCCCAAACGCTCCCATAAAGGCTATAATCCTTATCGACTTTGCAACCATGACGCCCCTCGATATTTTTTAATATTTGTTCCCTCTATTTTACCTCTCAGAAGTTAACTTTAACTTAAACGGCAAAACCCTTGGGGCTCAACATCAAACGCATTATTGAAGGTTGTCGACATGTTTTGAAACGCAATCAGGGCCGTCATCTCAACCAGCTCTTCAGGGGCATAAAACTGGCTTAATTTTTTTCTCAAGATTGAGCTCGTTTTTTTTAAGTGGATTACCGATTCCGTATAGTCCAGCGTTGCTTTCTCGCATTCAGTAAACAGGCTGCTTTTTCGCCAGCCATTAAGCGCGTTGATTTTATTCATCGCAACGCCCCTCTTTAAGAGGACAGATGTATTGAGGTCTGTGCAAAAAGCGCAACCATTCAGCTGGGAAACCCTGACGATGATAAGAGACCTGATCTGGGGGGATAAAGGGGACGTTTTGCGGTCCAATGCCCCATATAAAAAAGATAACCCTAGAAAAACGCGCGGCGACTTTGCCCATAGACGAGCAGAATTAAGGACCTCCCCATAATGGCGGCGCTGCAACCAGAATATTATTCGAACATACCAAGGAGCTCCGGACTCTTTTGAGGATTGATTCATTCAAACTGCCCCACTTCAAGTTCTTCGCATAATTTAGAGTAACACATAAAATACTTTTTGACACAACAACGTAATAACAATATAAAATATCGCTATGGTATTTCTGCTTTATAATTCCCATGAAATTTTTCCTTGAAAAAATTGATTAAGGATCCCTAAAAAGAGAAAAATTAATATTAATTTGGAGCTCTTAATAATGCGATTTAGAAAATATTTGTCTCTTTGCCTATCTATTTCTATCTTCTTTCAGTCCATCACCCCTCTCATGGCAATGGAATCTTTGGATCATGTTTCAGATAAAGCCTCAATCAAGCATCTCTTATCAACAGCTCAGGAAGTTGAAGGAAATTTAAAGCATTTAAGAAAATATAAATCAAGTCCTGCACCACTCACCTTTTGGGGGGAACCGAGCAGAACAGCTGCTGGAATTTTACATTTTGCAGCTTATCAGAATGAGATTTACATTCTTTTGGGAAAAAGAAATGATGAGAAAAATGCCTGGTGCAATTTTGGTGGAGGAAGTGACTGGGGAAATGAAGAATCAGAAGATTCTGGAATGATAAAAAGTGGAAATCAATCCACTATTTCAAACACACCAAAAAAAGCACCTCTAGCCTCCCTGGAAAGGGATGCGGCTCGAGAAAGTGAAGAAGAGTCAAATGGAATCTATACCCTACACCCTAGAATCCTTAAAAAAATCCCATTTATTGATACGTTTGACCCAGATAAAAAGATGTACCATCGCATGTATTGGCAATGTGTGCAGTATGTCAACCCAGATGTTTTCCTAGCTAAACTAGAAGATGCAGAGCACGAACATAACAAGGAATATACAGATTTTAAGTGGATCAGCGCTCATGATCTTTTAGCCGCAGTGCTAGAGCCTCAATCTTCTTTAAGAAATGAAATTTATGGTCCCCTTTTGAATACCCTCTCCACAGAATCAGGCCTTG
>CAZXMD010000025.1:4290-7394 GCA_964641635.1 uncultured Candidatus Finniella sp.
GTCCCTTATGTAACCGACTATACATTTTTGGGAACACTGCAACAGATCATGACCAAACACAAGTTAAGTGGCCAGCTATAGACGTTAATGGTCAAGAAGAGCTTCTAAAAGATCAAAAGAGAGGCATGGAAAACGTTCTGCTTGCCGAGAAAGAGCTTAAATCACTGCGCGCGAGAAAGATATTTGATTCACCCTATAACCATTTAGACATTACCCTTTCGCCTAATAGTTATGAGACGATCTTGCTCAGCACCCCACAGGAAGAAGAGCAATTAGCTGAAGCCGTTGCAGCACATGGTATGGCTATGGTTGAATTCAGGAAACGATTCATTCCTCCCAATCAAATATCCCCCTCTAATACACCGGAATGGAATCCTGATTGTTCGGAAACTTTGAGCCGTATTCATTTAAGAATGACTTTGGGACCAGATTACAAAGAACCTATGAGTTGTTCCGAATACCTTGATCCTCAAAGGCAGGCGGATATTGAGAATATAAAACTCTATTTCGGTCGCCATAAAGAAGCTGAAACAGGGGATAAGTTCCAAGAATTCAAACGAGAAATAACCCTTCTTGATAGCGATTATGAATTCTTTGCAGACGTATTGGACTGGGAAACCAAAAAGAAGATATGGCCAACTTTCTATCACGGCGCCAGTGCGAATGTGAATAATTTATTCACATCTTTTACTTACTTAAGGCAAATTATCAACATTGATTTTAATAATGGATCCCTGTTCTTACGGGGAACGGATATCTATTCTCACGGAATTCAAAATTTACGTGATTTTATTGAGAAGAATGGGAAAGATGAATCCGATTTGAATCGTTCGGCAATGTTATTCATGAACTTTGTCTTATTTGCCGGACTAAAGACGACAAATAGCACCTCATCATCAGCTGAATATGTATTAAATGACCATAGTGTCCAAGAAGTTGTTCTAAAAGATAAATTTGAAGAAGCCATGGCGCTTGCAGGCTTTTCTAATCCACATTATGGCCCCTTCCAGTCCCTATATGAACAATTTAAGGGACATAAACACCCTAAACGGGGAAACAGTGTATTGATTGCCATTAGCCAGAATCCTGAAGGATTGGATGACTACAACTATCCAACCGGAGGGGGCGGCGAGTTCTGGAAATCGTTGGGGAGTGAAGAGCCCAAAGAAATGCCCTCCTCTTTAAAAATTTTACAGGACATACAGGCAGAGTACATGCGGCAGATCGATTTACCTATACCCGAATCTTTCAAAGTTGATACGTTAAGAAAGCGTGCATTATATCCTGAAAACCGAATTTATCTTGAACCCAAACGGATGAGTGATAGTAATAAAATTCACATTAAATCCTTCGACAGATTTCAACTGACAAGAGAAGAAGCAGCAGCTTATGATCGTGAGATGCGACGCGCCTCAGTCGGTATGGCGTCCGACTGGTTATCTCAAAAATCCGCCATTCTTGAAGGAAGCTTTGCAAGCTATCCTGCATTAAAAAGATTACATAAGTTTGTTTACCAAGGCTTAACTGGTCATCCTATGGAAGAAAATCTCTCTCCAGCTGGTTTTATCCATCTTGTTCGCAATGGTCAATTGGATGGCGTCAAACAATTTTTAGATTGCTTTCCAAAAGTTCTTGAGCACAAGGAGATAAACCAACAAAAACTCATAGAAGCTGCTAGTGAAAGTCAAAATCCTAAACTGATGCAGTATTTAATTGAAGATGTATTTAAGACAAACCTCCAAAAAACATTGGGACTGGATGGTCTCTATTTAAGAATTCGCCGACTCTTATATGAAGAAAATCCAAAATCTTTACCTTACTTATTGAGTCAACTCGATTCAGCATCAATCCCTGATGACGTTAAATTACTCTGGCTTAGGCTAGCAGATTCCCCTTCTTCCAGGCTATGCATTTTAAACCATATTCAACAAAACTCTCCCCACCTATCTCATGACGCGGTAGAATGCTGTTTTCAATCCTGGAGCACAAACTCAAGTACCTATAAGCTGATTATTGATGCAGGTTTAATGGCGCCACAAGAGCTTTTAGTTAAGCTACACGACCGTATTATGGGGAAAACTACAACGCAACACCATGAAACCATAATGCCTTTACAAATGCTCCTTGGCAATGGGGCTGATCTTGATGCCCCACATCCCCTAACACGAACCCCTCTAACTTTCCTGCTTCCTGAGATAACAGAGTGGTTACCACAAGAAATAACATCCTTGTTAAAAAACGAGGCTCGTTATTTAAAGCTTGTTAACAAAGAAGGGCTGACGTTACTACAAGCTACGCAGAAGAAAGGCCTTGAAACACAAAGAAGCAACGGCCTTTCATCCGCCCTTGCTGAGCTATGCAAGAAAGAAGGACTAGACTATAAAACCGAATCTTACATCCCATTTATTGAGTATTTTGGGCCTTTAGAATACTTCCCTTACAATGCTGCAGAAGTCTTAAATGCTCCCGAATCTCTTGCCTGGATTGAAAGATGCCAACAAGTAACCTCTGAAACGGTCGCAGATCTCATCAATACATGTCCTTACCCTGAACTTCTTACTTGTTTTGAAGGTAAGCTTTCTGCTTTCGGATTATCTGAAAGATATACAAAAATATCGGCGTTGGAGAAAGAAAGAAATCAATGGATGCTGGATACCAAAGGCCTTCTATCAGATAAACCCCTATTGACACAACACTTGCTTAATGCGCCTTCAGACAATCTCCGCAATATTTTATATCTTCTTTTAAATGAATCTTACGTCGATATTCTTCCCAGCGTTCTTGAAAGAATTTACCCAACAAGAAAAGACTTTCTTGTTGAAAAACAAACTAAGATAGAAAATGGTAGCCACTGTTGTCATCCAATCATGTACATCGTGCGCGAAAAAGAATGTAAAAATGCACTTGAATGTTTATTAAATTTTTTGGGTAAAGAGTATATTCCCCAGTTTTTATCCAACCTTCACGAATATGATATGTACTCTCTTCTAGCACACTTTCCTGAAAGTAAATTGCTCGATCTATATGAGTCAACTCCGAGCATTTTTATACAAGTTACTGAAAAGAAAGATGCGTTTGAACAAATGTTACAGCAGCAAGAGGCC
>CAZXMD010000025.1:7404-15040 GCA_964641635.1 uncultured Candidatus Finniella sp.
TGAAGCGAAAAATAGCTATGGAGCATATTGAAAAACTGAAAATTGAAAATTCCGAAAGTGGACTTCCTTATTTTTGGCACATTTCATTTTCAGGGGAAAAGAGTATTCCTTTAATAAAAGAACTTATTGAGCAGGATCCTTCACTATTATATTTAAAGTCCATAGAGGGTTTCACGATACAACAATTATTATCTAGTTTCCCCAAGATTCCTGAAGTGATGGCATTACAAAGGTTCTTTTCTAATTCTGCAAATATAGATACTATCTCAGAATATCTACCTGATCACAAAATCGTTTATTCGTTTAGAGAAATTTGGGAAGAATTATCGAACAAAACAATACACCTTTGGTCAGATATAGATGAAGTCATGATTTATGATAAGCACTTCTGGCGCTATAACTCTCTCAGGAGTTTCATCCCCCGCGAATCCCATAGCCTTTTGGGGGAGTATGATCATGCACTTTTAGACGAAGATGCGCCCGAAATCTTTAAAATGATTCTTAAGAATAACGGAAGAATTTGCGGCCTTACGGCACGCCCAGCCGAACCTTCAAAATTTGAATCAACCTATCGGCGACTGTCCCAATCAGGCCTGGCTTTTGATGGCGCCCAGAGGATGGAAACAGTTTTCACAAAAGAAAAATTCTCTCACTTTGACCGTGATATCTTCTATTGTGGAGATCGGGACAAAGGAGAAGTCGTCTTGGAAGCTATCGACGCTCTATATGGTGAAGTGATTTCAGACAACCTTCCACTTTTTGTATTTACAGATGACCTTATGGAAAACTTGATCGCTATTTCTGAAAATTTGAAAGACACACGGTATAAATTTGTCCTGTATCATTTCCGAGGCATTGATCATAAATTGGCTCCCTATATGCAAAACCCTGACCTTGTTCGTTCAGCTTTTCAAGAATTTCAATTAGCACAATAGGATCTTGAATTTTCGAAATCTCTCCACCTCATAATAGCAGCGATATTCTCTTGATTGAGATCAAAAAAACAACCTATCCTATACATAGGATAGGTTGGATCTGAAGTTGGAATGACAAAAATGGATTGTAGAGAATAAAGTTGATAAGGAAAAAAAGGGTTCAAAAAGGCATCCTGCTCTTAATGTGCTTTATCTTCTTTAGCATGGATTCAGCCTGCGTCAGCTGTGAACGTAAAGTACGATTTAAGGATGAGATAGGTTCAATTGTCGTTATGACAAGCAGCACTCCTATCCCTTCAAATAATCCCCTCCCAGAAACCCCGAAAAGAGAAGGCAAAAAGAAAAGGCGTTTTTCTTTGTCAAAAAGTTCTTCTTCAGACAGCTTAAAAACTGACGAGAAGGCAAAAAAAAAATCCTCTGAAACTCCCTCAAAAAATATCACCGAGAGCGATTCCGAATCCGTAAGCAGTTCTCTTGTAAATAATATCGACGGGCTTACCAATGAAGACCCTCTACCTAAAATAATGGCAGAGCTTAGTCAGACATATCCCCCTCCCATTATCCTATGCCTAGAAGAATTGACAAATCAGGATTTTCCCCATAATCACAACAAGGAAAATATGGGATTAGCCATTACCGAATCAGTTGATATTCATTCTCAAATGAACAATCCCTCATTAATAACGTTTAGTAAAGAACCCTCAGATTACCCATTAATACGCGAACCCGTATTGAGTGTGGAACCAAACACGGTCAATTGGCACGAAATAGACCCAAAAGACGCAGCCCATAAACTTTCCTTGATAGATATCTGTCTGTTTCAGGAGGTGTCATGCAACGACATTATTAGGCACACAAAGAACCAGGAAGATTCCCCTAAGCCTATTGCACTTTTAGGAGATCAATTTACCCGAACTGTCAATTTAATTTCTTTCCAGATTGTTACCGCAAAAACGGAAGAAGAAAGAAAGATTTTAATTAGCAAATTTCTTCTTATTGGCCGCTTTCTATTTGAAACCCATAACTTTAACGGAACCTTGCAGATTGTTATGGCTTTTACAAATCCAGCAGTCCGTCGTCTACTATCGGAAAAGGAAACCTCTAATAATATATGGAAAACAATTTCCAGCATCACGGAATCAAAAAATAACTTCCCAAGCTATCGTAATCTCCTGGCTAGCACCACCTGCACTCCCGTATTTTCTTTGATTTTATCAGACATATTGCACGATTATGAGATATTTAAGTCAGCCAGAAAAATAAATAACCAACAAGCTATGGCTAAAACACTCTGTGGCATTGCAGAAACTCTCATGGTTTTTGAAAGGTGCCGGATGTTACCTACCCCTAACTCTATAACAGAACATCTTAATGACCCCATCGTAAAGTCATGCCTTGAATTCCAACACATTGACGATGAAGTTCTGGATGTATTCTCCAGTCTACGCAAAGAATGGATTCTACCGATCAAACTTGAGTCAACAGAACTCAAAGATTGGAGTCCATGGCATTTTGCTTCCTTACTAAAGGTAAATGGTTGTCAAGATTACATTGAGCCGATCTTTAATAGAAAGATATATAGCGGTATGGATATAATCAAATATATGGGCAATAGCAATCAGCAGGAAAAACTTGCTGAACTGGGAATGAATGAAAGCATGGCCAACACAATAATCTCAGCTAACTTCTAAGGAATTTTTGATTGCATTGATTACCTTGCCCCTTCTTGAACCCGCTTTAAGATATAGACACGAATAGCGCTTGAGAGATTTCGATGGCTTGACGGGACAATGCTCCCGTCAATTTGACGAATCAAGGCGGCCACAGATAGGCTATCTGTTATGGCAATCTTCTTCAAGACATCCCAGAATTCTGGCTCAAGAGAAACGCTCGTTGCGTGCCCTGCAATAACAACCGATCTTTTGATGATGTGGGGTTCAGACAAATTTAAGAGAAAACCTCAACCTGATTTAAGACAGCCTTCACTTTAAAAGTTCCGTAATCTAAGGTCATATCCCGAATGATGCCACGGTCGAGAACATTTTGCATAATTTCATAATCCGCTTCCGGGCCTGTGCTATCAACCGCATAAATAGCCATACGCATAGGCCAAACCTTTTTGGTGTGCAACAAATCTTTGTTACTCAAAACCAGTTTTGGATCCTGGGCTGCTCCAAGGACCGTGTCAACCTGGACTGGTTCATGGGTTTCACTGCTTCCATCAAACACGACATTGGAAACAACCTTCTTCCCTTTCATGGCGGCAGTCAGCATATATATTAAATGTTGAGTCGGGAAAATTGTCCCAACAGGCAAGTGAATGGTTGACTCATCTGGCTGTTGATAGGTCACAATCCCAGCTCCCCCCTTACTCGCAAGGATAGCCTCGCCACTAATGGATTCTTCCTCTTCTCCCCGGACCGTCCGTGCATTAAAACTATACTTTAAACCGTCTAATGATTCATAAGTGGCAAGGTTTGTAATCACCTGCTCGGCAGAGCCATCTCTAAAATAAATATGCAAGGTAGACTTTTGTTCAATAGCCCACCCATCCCCCACTTTAGCAAGCTGAATCGTCATTTGACCTTTAGCTTCAGCCACATCTTCATCTTGATAATTTTTATCAAGGGTAATGCTATACGTGGCCCGATGAGGCAAAAGTTCAACAACAGGCTCTTGTTCAGAAGGGGTGGCCGCTCCCCGCCCTTCGGTTTTGCTCCCCTGATTTTCGGGGGCTTTTGAAGAATCCGGTTTCGCAGCCTCCGGTTTCTGGGGGCCCGTTGTTTCTGATGGTTGGGAGGCAATACCTGGCTGTGTCGGCTCATTTAATGGAGCCGAATTCCCTGCGCTGATAAAAAAAAACGCCACAAGAACAAAAAAAACCTGTAAAAACATAAACGATTTAAGCCCTTAAGATAACTTTTTGAAACGCCCTTGCTCTTTATATCGCCTATAACCACAGAAATTGAAAGGTTTTTTTATGGAAACAACATGAGATTTGTCCCACCTGTTATCACAAAAACACGATTATTTATTTCCAACCATCTTGCCCAAAGAGACAGAATCAGATAGGTCTATATACATGGGCATTCTAACGATGAGGGCATAAAATGAAAATCGATTTTCTTGACCGTGGACTTGCGACCGAAGGTACACTTGTGATTGGCGCTTTTGAAGGAAAGAAATTACAAGGAATAGCAGCGGACGTTGATAAGAAAACCGGTGGTTCTTTAAGCCGCGCAATCTCTGCAAAAGACTTTAAAGGCAAAAAGGATGAAGCCATACGGCTTATTACACCCAACGGTCTCAAGGTCAGCGAAATTATTCTCTTTGGCCTTGGAAAAGAAAATGACATTACTTCCCTTTCTCTAGAAGAACTAGGAGCCAAGGTGATGGCTTCTTTAGAAAGGTGCAAAGACAAATCTGCCTTTGTTCATTTTCCTGTCTTAAGCACCAAAGCTCTTGATGAAGATACCGCCACCGCCCATGTCGCCTACGGCGCTTTGTTGCGCACGTGGAAGTTTGACAAATACCAAACGAAGAAAAAGGACACAACCGTATGTGCGCTCAAAACCCTAGGCTTTATGACGGGTTCCCCTAAAGCCGCAAAAAAGGCTTTTGAACCTTTAAACCAAATCGCGGAAGGCGTGTTCTTAACCCGCCATGTGGTCTCTGAGCCGCCTAATATTATTTACCCCGAAAGCCTTGCCAAAATCGCAAAAGACCTAAAGGCCCTCGGCGTTGGCGTCGAGATCTTAAATGAAGCGCAAATGAAGAAGTTAGGCATGAATGCCCTTCTTGGGGTTGGCCAGGGAAGCATCCGTGATTCACAATTGGTTGTTTTAACCTGGAAAGGGGGAGCCAAAAGTCAGGCTCCCTTAGCCATTGTCGGTAAAGGGGTTACTTTTGACACAGGCGGCATCTCCATTAAACCCTCACAAAGTATGGATGAAATGAAATATGACATGGCCGGGTCCGGCGTGGTTTTGGGACTCATGCGCGCCCTCGCGGGACGCAAGGCCAAAGCTAATGTCATCGGCGTCATGGGACTAACCGAAAACATGCCGTCCGGCTCCGCTCAGCGCCCCGGAGATATTGTCACCTCGATGTCAGGACAAACCATCGAAATTTTAAATACAGACGCCGAAGGCCGATTGGTCCTTGCCGATGCCTTATGGTATACGCAAAACCGCTTCAAACCCCAAGCTATGATTGACCTGGCGACCCTGACCGGCGCTATCGTTGTTAGCCTTGGCCACGAATATGCAGGATTGTTTTCTAACGATGACGCTTTAGCAAGCCGCCTGAAAGAAGCTGGGGATGTAACGGGCGAAAAACTTTGGCGCCTTCCTTTAGCAGATGCTTATGATAAGGACATTGACTCTGACGTAGCAGATGTTAAAAATATCGGGTCCGGCCGTGGCGCCGGTAGCATTACAGCCGCTCAGTTTTTACAGCGGTTTGTTAATGACGTTCCCTGGGCCCACCTGGATATTGCCGGAACTGCTTGGGATAAAAAAGGGCGCCCTTTAAGTGTTAAGGGGGCAACCGCCTTTGGTGTCAGGCTTTTGAATCAATGGATCCAAACTCACTATGAGTAAAAGCAAGGCGGAGGTGTCCCTCTATCACTTAACGACACATCCTTTAGAAAAAGTGTTGCCCAGAATATTAGAGAAAGTCTACGGTGGGGGCTTGCGGGCCCTCGTCATAACAGACACCCTGGAACGCTTACAAGCCCTAAATGCTTGCCTGTGGACGTATTCTTCCGGCGCATTTTTGCCTCATGGAATGGATGGAGATAAAGTGCTTGCCCCTCAAGACAATCCCATCTGGCTCACCCTGGAACCCAACAACACAAACAACGCCACCGTCCTTGTATTAACGGGGGGGCGATCTGTTGATGACCTGTCTGATTATGCCCGATGTGTTGATATCTTCGACGGGAATGACACCGCCTCCCTGTCTGCCGCACACCAACGGTGTGACGCCTATAGACAAGGCGGTCATCCCGTCGTCTATTGGAAGCAATCTCTTGAGGGAACGTGGGATCAAGTTCCCACATCTTGATGGCTTGCAATCTTAGAAAAATATTTCCAAAATGATTATAGGCATTACTCAAATTGAGATTGGCATAATGAAACAATTTTGGTTTTTTTTCTTAGGCTTTTCTTTTCTTTGCTCTCCCTCTCACGCAGAACCTGCTGATTCTAAGGCTTACTTGCAAATGCTCTATGAAAATCGGGGGGGATACACCATTCCGGATGAAGAACAGAATTTTATCCTCCAGGCTGGTGGGCATTCTCAATACGGGGAAATTCCCTATGACAGTGCAGCCCATATTTTGGATGACTTAAACCTGTCTCGGCACGATATTTTCTACGATTTAGGGTCCGGTGTTGGTAAATTGGTTCTCCAGGTTTACCTCACAACGCCTGTTAAACGCAGCGTTGGGATTGAACTCTCAAAAACCCGCTACAATATTGCAGAATCTTGCCGCAAGCAAACCACGCTTGATGACCACACAACAACGGGCCGTGATTTAATTTTCCTCAACCAGAACATTAACGCCACAAACTTCTCAGACGCCACGGTTTGCTTCATCTCCGGCCTTGCTTTCCCCTCTCCATTGGTCCAATCAATCATGAGCCGCTTAAGCACTTTAGAGCACAACGTAAAAGTCATCAGCGTCCTCCCCTTGCCAGAACACAAGCAATTTAAACTCGTCAAAACTTATCAATTGCCCATGTCATGGTCTTCCGAAAGCGTCGATGTTTGCTTATACACTGTCATCCCTGCCTCAGCTATAGAGATTTGCGACAAAACCAGGAAGAAGAAAGGGAAAAAGAGATGGAAAAGAAACATCTAAGAGATGGAAAATTGACGAAGTTTATAATGCTATAAATTTTAATATTTTCTCCCGTTCTTCAGGAAAGTTTGAAGGAAGCTCTTCAGGGACAGCTTTGGGTTCTGCAATGATATTTTGCATGGGATCGCAGAAATAAATTTTAAAGTAATTTATCAAATTATTTCAATGAATTACGATATTGACGTTAAAAAATGAGAGATAGTGAGATAAAGTCTTTTAAAATGATTTTTAGGTGGTATAATGACGAAATACGTTGAATACGATTAATCACACTATTCAACTATAAAAAATTTACAAAATGTTAATAATCTACATACATTATATATAATAATAAAATTTTTATTTATGGAGTCAATTTTATGATTACGCGTTTGAAGCTTATTTTATATATATTTGGAATTTTTTTATCAATTGAGCTTCCCTTAGCATCTATGGACTCTGTAACGATAGAGAGTATTGAAAATAATCACGAGTTACTAAAAAGTATTGCGGACAAAATTATCGAGAGACCACAAGAGATTAGAAAGGTAAAAGAAAAACTGATTATAAAGCATGGCTCAAAAATGTTTGAGGTCTGGAAAACAACCAACAAATGGGGCGGGATTTCTTCAGGAGATCAACAGTATCTCAAAACAATTTTTACCAA
Source organism: uncultured Candidatus Finniella sp. (assembly GCA_964641635.1). GTDB lineage: Bacteria > Pseudomonadota > Alphaproteobacteria > Paracaedibacterales > VGCI01 > VGCI01. The sequence continues at coordinate 14,852 of CAZXMD010000025.1, forward strand.
AAAGCAGATTGAAAGCATCATTAGTAGGGACGAGTTTGTTTTAATGGATGAATCTATATTTTCTGATCCAATTACAACTATTAAAGATTTGGTAATAAAAGGAGAAGTCATAGTAACTACATATGGAGAAATAGCTCACTACCCGTCAGTTTTAACAACGTATTGAGTGGTAAGGGAAAATAGCTTACA
>CAZXMD010000026.1:0-14758 GCA_964641635.1 uncultured Candidatus Finniella sp.
GGTCGCATCTCGTAAGGCAATAATCGATCCCCGGTATCACGCGTTCTTCCTGAGGTGTTCCCGCATCCCAGTGGACAAGCCTGCCACATAACCGATCCGTGATTTTTCCATTAACAGGGCGTTGTGTTCTTACCTGAATGATCCGCATCGTTCCCTCTCTTTGGTTTGTTTTAACCACAGTATTTCTTCCGCGTTTATGTTTCGCTGATTGTTTTTATGTCTAAAGAGAATTTTTATTTTTTGATTTCTTTAGGATGCTTTTGCATACCTGATAACTATATGTTAGATATACCCCCATTTTTAGGGGATGTCAATATTTTTTACATAGGCCCCATGTTTTTTTTGTGAATTGAAATTGAAAACAGGATTATGTGCCCTGCGGGTTCTTATGATAAATTGCATGTAAGGTAAAATATTTTCCTGAGCAAGTCGCCTACCTTAAAACCGCAGGCAAGGTGTCAGTGAAAATCGCGTGCCTTGAAAATCTGCGCCATTTCTATCAAACTTTACAAAATCAACACGCGGTAGAATTTGGTAGAAGAAAAATTTTCAGGGTTTTGCCAATCCCCTAAAATGCTTGGTGCCCTCGGGGAGAATCGAACTCCCACGTCCTTACGAACAACAGATTTTGAGTCTGCCGCGTCTACCAATTCCGCCACAAGGGCACACATGGCCAATTGACTTTGCAACGTCAATTGGTTAATCGAATCATACCGATTTAAAGGATAAGATCAATAGAAAAATGCTGTTTCTTTTTATAAACAGAAATTTCCCGATAAGCTATCCCGCCGATTTTGGTTTTGTTTTGCCTTTTAGCTCATCCAGTATTTTTTTCACATGGCGTGACAGACGATAGGTCTTTGAGGAGTCCTGATTGGGATGTAACGGTTGATTTAATTTATAGGGAATACAAAAGATGGATTGATAGATACCATAAATTTTCTGACGCCTTTTCGTAAGGATGCGATGCGTCTCCCGGTCACCGGAGCCATGACGGAACGTGGCTTCGGCTAGATGAGAAAAGCTTTGAATAAGCCCAAAAACATATGTTTTGGGTGCGCCATTTTCAGTCAATGTTATAAAAACAGGTGCTCCACTGCTTCCCGGCAATGTCAAGGCATACGGCGGCTTGTTCAGTTGATGCCATTGGAGGTTGGCAATATAGGTCCGCAGTTCTTTCTCTGGGGCATGGGGTTTGACAGGTTTCAGGTTATCTGTGGGCTCAAAAAAGATAGACCCCATCATGACTGTTTTAAAGTCGTACAATGCTTCAGGATCCCTCCCCGATATCGAAAAAACGTCTGCTTCCGGTAGAACAAACGCTCTGCGCTGAGGAGGGGTGCCACGGGGTAGGTCGGCCGCTCCAAAAGTCGCCACATAAAGGGCGGGAATTTGCTCAAGCACTTTTTCTTCAAACAAGGGAACGGGCTTAACGCCCTTGACAGGTTTAGACAATTTCAAAAAAACCATATCATACTTTGCCTGCAAAGGAAAATCGGTACGGAAATAGCGTGGATGGGTGCGCAAGCTACGGATCTTGTAATTATGCTCAGAATCATGGGAAAGCGTGTCACCAAACCCCACAATAACTCCATCCAAACGGAGCTTGCCATCCGGTCCGTGATCATCCTCAAATCCATGGGCAGCTGTCATTACAATGTCAGGAGCAATTAAAACGCCGGTTTGTAGCGTGTGTTGACGATGATCATAGACGTAGCAGCTTGCTTTAAAAGCTTCTTGCGTTTGCGCAAATTTTACATAATCTTCCGACAGATGAATGCCATCCGACAGCATGGCTTGGATAGGTAGGAGAAGAATGCAGTAAAAAAACAAGACGAGGAAGGCCATACTAACTCCTAACGCAACGGACAATGGTACAAAAACTTTTTAAATTTATAATCCATTCTAACGCAAATCTATACCTGAATATGATACAATGGTTTGGGCAGCCCGAATGCATTTCCGGATGCATAGTCAAAGGGTAAGGGTAGGTTATGATAGAGCTCCTGTTCTTGATTCACATGGGAAATTATAACTTGAGGAGCGCTTTCAAGGACCTGATGAAGGGATTCTAAGCTTTGACGGCGGGGTTGGCCTTTAAGCCAGGAAAATATTTTATCATACGGCAACATGATGAAATCCACATTGGGGCCTAAGAGTCCCCCTAAATTTTTTGGCAGAGCTTTCTCGTGCCATTTACCAATGAACCGGACGCCATAATGGTTAAGCTGTGCTAGGTGCTTGAAGATAGACTCAGAAATGTCTAAAGGAACATCAAAAATTAAAGATTGAAAAGGGAAGTGACTTTTATGAAGGAAATCACAGATCTCTTCAAGACACTGGTGGTCTTTATAAATTGTGGATGAAAGATAACAGATAAACCCATGGTTCGGATGTGTGATATGATGACGACGGATAAACTGCAAGGTTTGAAACAATATCATTCTATCAAGAGCTTGGTTAAAAGATAAATGACTTGAGGTAGCGGAAAGGGTGTTGAGTTTGATCAGCATACCATTTTCAATGGTGACGCAAGGGATGCAGGAAAAGAACATCAATCTTTTTTGGGGAAGGTTGACAACAGGTTCTGTCAGGATCTCTATTTGATTATCCCGCAGCAGGGGTAGCAAACTCTCTGTTTGAAGAAGCTGTACCTTATTGTCTTGAATGCATTGCGCTTGAATATGTGGGGGAAGAAGTGTGTTGAGCTTATCCAAAGATGATTGAAAAAAGCTTGCTTCAACCATAACATCATGGGTATGTTCTTCTTCGAAGGAAATGGGTGAAGGAGAGGCTTTTGGGGTTTCAACTGACTTTTTAAGGTCTTGGCGTAAAGATTGAATTACGTTATGAAACCAGAAGACGTGAGAAATAATAAACGTAATTAAAAAGGCGCTGAGGACGATAGATGAATAGCTGTGGGGGATATGGCCAACAAGCATGGCAATGAAAATGCCAATTAGCCCACAAAGAATCGGCGGAGCTAAGCGGCGGGCCGGAGAAAGGCCTGAATCAAGTGGCGGAGATGTAGTCAAAGTTTATCCATTTGCAAATATGCCCTTAATTATAAGCCAGAATAGGCCCAGAAAAGTTGATATTTCGTTAATGTATTTTGATTTTATGGAAAAATTTTGTAAAAATTTAATTAAGCAGTATCTTGGGGTTGGTTTTTGTAATATTTTAAAAGTTATTATGTCGTTATCAAAGGAGAGGATAGATCGTGGTAAAAGGAACTGTAAAGCAGTCGCCTAAAGCAAAAAGGCAGGAGACTATAACCAAAGGTCAACAAGGGTTTCGCCCTTATGTGCCTGCGTCAACAATCATACCCGAAATAACAATTAAATCAGTTCTTTTGGGAATTATTCTTGCAATAACCCTGGCGGGATCAACGGCTTATTTGGGGCTGAAAATGGGGCAAACGATTTCGGGTTCCATTCCTGCTGCCGTGATTTCAATGACCGTTCTTCGCATGTTTCGCCGATCCACTATTTTAGAAAACAACATTGTTCAAACAATCGCTTCGGCCGGATATGTCGTTGCCGGGGGCATCATTTTTACCATCCCTGCTCTTATTGTCATGGGGTATTGGCAGGAATTTGGATATTGGCAAATCACCACCATTGCTGTTGTTGGTGGGGTATTGGGCGTTCTGTTTTCTATTCCTTTGCGCCGCGCCCTTATTATTGATGAACAGTTAAAGTTTCCCGAAGGGCTTGCCGCTGCTGAAGTTTTAAAAGCAGGGGATCAAATTTCCTCTCAAGAACAAACAGGTGTCCGCTTCTTGGCGATGGGAGCCCTTAGCGCAAGTATTATTAAATTCTGCCAGTCAGGTCTTCATGTCCTGGGAGAATCACTTCAGGGGTGGTTCCATGCCAGTGGCGCCGTTTTTGGATTAAGCGGGGGATTATCCTTGTCCATGATTGGCGCTGGCTATATCGTCGGAATGAAAGTAGCCTTCAACCTGTTGCTGGGCGCTGTTATTGCCTGGTTTGTAGGCCTTCCTTTATATACGATGTTTAGCACCCCCCAAGATTTTGGGTTAGCGGCTGACGCCAGTGCGTTTGACTGGGCGATGGCTGTTCGCGCCTCCAAGCTTCGGTATATTGGTGTTGGGACAATGATATTTGGCGGCTTGTATGCTTTACTTTCTTTGGTAGGCCCTATCCGCACAGCCGTATCTGCTTCATTTGCAGCCCTTCAGAAATCACGTTTAGGGGAAGCTGTTAATATTTTGCGCACAGATCACGATATTCCTATGACATGGGTTTTATTTGGCATCATTGCTTTATCTGTGCCAATCTTCATCATTTTCCATAATGTTTTAGGGGCTGCAGAGCTCCCAATCACGCCGAGTTTGTATTGGGTAACCGTATCTGTGCTTACTGTGCTTTCCATGATTATTGGGTTTATTTGCGCGTCTATTGGCGGTTATATGGCTGGAATTGTGGGTTCATCTGCCAATCCGATATCCGGGATTACCATTGCTGCGATCCTTGCGATGTCTACGGCTCTCCTGGTTCTTTTAGGGGGTGAAATAAGTTTTGGGGGTGAAACTAAGGATTCCTTAAGCTTGGCCGCTACGGTTATCATGATTGGTGGTGTCGTTGCGACTGCAGCGGCTTTGAGTTGTGACAACCTACAAGACTTGAAGTCCGGTTATGTGCTTGGCGCCACACCCTGGCGACAACAGCTGACATTGATAATTGGTGTCATCGCCGGGGCTTCTGTCATCGCCCCTATATTGCAATTGCTCTATGAGGCTTATGGGATCGGCGAGAGCTTCCCACGTCTCGGTATGGATCCGTCCCATGCGCTTGCGGCGCCGCAAGCAACATTAATGGCTTCTATCGCCAAGGGGGTTTTCTCTCATTCACTTGACTGGCCCCTGGTATTTTTAGGTATGGGTATTGGGTTGGGAATCGCGATCCTTGATCGCGGAATTCTAGCACACCGGAAATCCGGGTACCGCTTGTCTATTATGGCTGTCGCTCTTGGTATTTACTTGCCTATGGAAGTAATCATGCCGTTGGTTTTTGGCGGGTTTATTAACTTCTTCGCCCAGAAGCGTTTACAATCCCGGCGTAAACAGTTGGCAAAGACCTATTCCCAAGTTGAGGCGCGAACGGAACGTCAGGGACTTCTGTTTGCATCCGGGTTGATTGCCGGAGATGCTCTCATTGGCATTTTCTTGGCAATTCCCTTTGCTGCCTACCAGAATACAGCCATCCTTGCTGTTGTTGGGCCTTCCTTTAAGGAAACAGCCTCAATATTGGGTGCAGCAATTTTCCTTGCGATTGCCTACTATCTTTATGGATTGGGGTATAAGGTAAAGGGGAAGTTGTGAAAAGGTGGTTAGCGTAGGGTTGATTCAACTTTTGAAATAGACAAAAACAACGGTTAGGCTTTCAACTCATCTGCTCCCAGTCAATCTTAAACTCCCGGAATGTTGCTTCCATATGGGCGGGAGGTGGGGCCATAAAAGTCAGGGGCGATCCTGTTGAGCGGTCAGGAAAAGTGATGGCTCTGGCGTGAAGATGCAATTGACGACTGGCGGCTGTGGCTTGTTGCCCTCCATATTTCCCATCCCCCAGGATGGGGTGCCCAATATGGGTTGCATGTACCCGTAGCTGGTGGGTTCTTCCCGTTTCAGGAGCAAATTCCAACCACGCAAATTCCGTAATACCACGCTTTTGCAACCCCTTGATGGTGCGGTAGTTTGTAACAGCAGGCTTTCCCCCTTTTGTCACGGAAACTTTTTCGTTATTGCCATCTCCTCCTTTTAGAAGAGGGGCGTTAATGACACCTTGACCGGGTTTTGGCTGACCAACAACAATGGCCCAATATATTTTTTTTACGTCCCCCTCGCGGAATGCCTGCCCAAGGTAAGTTGCGACATCGCTGGTTTTAGCCACCAAAAATACGCCGCTGGTATCTTTATCCAGACGATGCACCAAACGATAGCGCGCACCCTTCTTGATACCATAGGCCGTTAGCAGTCCATCCAGATGACGAAAGGTTTTGCTTCCTCCTTGAGTAGCAAGGCCTGAGGGTTTGTCGAGAACCAGAATTTCATCATCTTCCCACAAAATCATCGATTCAAGGAGGGCTTCATCTTCTTCACTGAGCGTTGTTATGGGCTTGCTTCTGGGTTCAGCGGGTTTATGGATCGGTGCATCAATGGTATCAGGGACCTCAACCACTTGCCCGATCGAAATCCGGGTGCCAGAGCTAACCCTCTTTCCATCAAGCCGGATCTTACCCAATCTCAATAATTTCTCAATAATCCCTTGCGTCAATGTTGGGTAGTGTTTGCGCAACCAACGATCAAGGCGCATGCCTTCACTGTCTTCAACCGTCAAAGAAATTACAAAGGATTTAGTCATAGGGTGATGTTTCTTTTTCTAATAGAATAATACCCAATCTGACAACAAGAGCAGATTGGGTATTGGGATGGAGGATATTCTTATCTTAAATCAATGGCCTTTTATTCAGCAACTGGCGCTTCAGGCTCTTCTGCCGGCTCTGTGCTTGCTTTGGCTTTTGACTTTTTAGGAGCTGCATCTTTCGTTTTAGCAGGAGCAACTTCTTTTTCGCCAAAGGCTGCTTCAGCTGCGCTAACAGGAGCTACCTCAGCTTTTGTTTTTGCGAGTGCTTGAACGGCTGCTTCTTCTTCAGACTGCGCTACGTTGACATTTACGGTAACAGAAACTTCCGGGTGTAATAGAACACGCACCTGGTGCATTCCTAAAAATTTAATAGGAACATCAATCTGAACTTGTCCCCGCAGAATTTTATAGCCCAACCCTTCCAAACCTTGAGCAATATCAGCTGAACGGACAGACCCATACAGGTGTCCCATTTCACTGGCCTGGCGAATCAAACTAATCATCGCGCCTTCCATTTTTTTGGCGACAACTTCAGCTTCTGATTTGCGTTTCAGGTTGTTGGCTTCTAATTCAACCCGCTTCTGGTCAAAAAATCCTAGATTTTGTTTTGTTGCCCGTAACGCTTTCTTTTTGGGCAATAAAAAATTGCGTGCATATCCGGCCTTAACACTAACGACCTGACCCATTTGACCTAGTTTTTCAACTCTTTCCAGCAAGATAACTTGCATCTTAAATCTCCCCTATTGAATATCCAACTTTTACTTATCAACTTCTTTATTAGGCGCCCATCTTTGCCGAAGATGAAACGTTGGCTCTAAAACCCCAAACATTACTATAATTATCCCAGGCCACACAAGGAAAATCGACATGAAAACAACAACGATCATCCACAACTTTGGATTATCAAACTGTTCAAGCCAGCCATATGCGGCTTTTAACCCCACTAAAAATAAGGGGATACAGCTTATTAAGGCCATGTTTTTACCCATAAAAGCAAACAAGGGCGCTCCTGTCAATATCAGCAATAGGCTAACCCCTAAAATAATATCCCAATTTTCATAAAGTTGAGTGTCTTCCGGTACGGGATAAGGACGTTGCCCAAGCTGGGCCCGCACGACCAATCGCGCCGCCAGAGAGGCATTCACCAGACACATCATAATCCAGGAAATTGAAGAAAGTCCTGGGAGAAGGGGGATAATCCGGCCACTTATCTCTTTTAAAGAAGGCTCATCTGCAAAAAGGGAGAACCACGCGTGTAAAACATCCATAACATTGATGGATTGAGAAGATAAGATGAATGTAACCCCAAGAAAAATGGCCATGGACAATCCCGTAACCCACGACACGATATATCCGGCAGGGTCGCCTTTTTGGACACGAAAAACGATGAGAAGGGCAGGCGCAAAGGTCGTAAGGATAAAGGCAAGGCTGGCATGGATACCCGCCCCTATTGTGAAGATGCCGACGGCAACTACTCCGGCAAGGATGAGTCTGGAAAGACCCCAACTTAACCCCACAAAATACAAGGGAAGGGCCGCAAAATAGGTGAGCAAAAATGAAATAATGCTGAAATTTAAAGGAAAAAGGGCAAGGAGGGCGCTTAAAGTGCCCCCACAAATCGCAAGAAAGGCCGGATCAATACGGCGAATACGGTTCGTGCTCATTATACATATATCATTTTAGAGAAGACCTTCATGAGTTTTAGTATACTATGAGTTATGGCTCAGGTCTTCCCCCATATTTTATTTTATCAGAGCCTTGCCTTATATAATGTAAGACAGCCCCCTCCTTTAACAAAAGGGATACGCAAGGCCCCCGCCTTCGCGGGGAAAGCGCCCAGAAGTATATTGTTGCGTATCTTAATCTGTTACAAAAGGCATCAAAGCAAGGAAACGGGCCCGCTTGATGGCAACCGTCAGTTCACGCTGCTTTTTCATGGATACAGCGCTGATGCGGCTTGGAATGATTTTTCCACGCTCAGAAACAAACCGCCCTAACAGGCGGATGTCCTTATAGTCAATGGCAAGGGCATTCTCACCAGAAAAAGGGCAGGTTTTACGGCGCCGGAAGAACTGACGCCGAACGGGACCGCCCATATCTTCGCTATTAGATTCGTGATTCGCGCTCATACTATTTCTCCTTCATCATCAGTTTGCTCCGCTTGAAATTTTGGGCGGGAAGGTTTGTCGGTGACCTGGCGCTCATCAGCCATGGGGCGATTACCGCCAAGTATATCATCCTGATCATCATCAAAACCGCGGTATCGGTCATCGCTATAGGCCCGTTGCATTAATTTGGATGGATTGGGATCCAGCGCCTCAACACGCACGGTTAGGTGGCGCAAGAGGTCTTCACTCAACTTCATTTGACGTTCCATTTCCGTAATCCCCGCAGGCGGTGAAGAAATGTTCATCAAAACGTAGTGACCCTTTTTATTTTTTTTAATTTTGTAAGCAAGGTTCCGCAAGCCACAGAACTCTGTTTTGCTGACCTCGCCTTTATGGTCTTTAATTATTTGTGTAAATGTATTGGCCATTGTCTCAACTTGAGCGTTTGTCAAGTCCTGACGGGCAACAAAGACGGTTTCGTAATTATTCATAATGCCTCCTTACGGTTGATGGTTTGACTACCAAGAACCCTCCTGGTAAAACCACAGCCCACGTCCTATGGGCAAGGGGACTCACTGATTTTTATGAGTTCGCCATCACTATAGCCTTGGACTTTTAAAAAAATCAAGGTTTTAATGATATCACGTTAAACGAATCCAAGAAGATGTACAGCTTATTGAGAGCAACCCTTTTTCTTTGCAATCACCTTATAAATATGTTCAAACTGATCGCTGCCCCAGGATTTAGATGATTCATCGTCATATTCAATTTCGTCATGAAAATCGATAATTTGATAATCTTCAAAAAGACTTAAGACTTCTTCACGCGTTAACCTAAACAACTTTGAGCTTTTAGGAGAACGTTTTGCATAGTGCTTTTCACCAAAAAATGTCCCAGTAAAGATGCCATTCGGTGCTAAAGCGTTTTCTATCTTTTTCCAAAACGCAGGAAATTCACTCTTTTCCATAAAAGGAAGAGAGCGCCAGGCAATAATCAAATCAGCAGTTGGTAAAGAGGTTATACCTTCAAAAGACTTTGGGTACGCATAAAGTTTCTTGCTTTTTAAATAGGCATTAAAATCTTCGTGAAGGAATTTCATAGATTCGGGATCTGCATCATATGCATGAACAATTGCGCCTTTTTCAAGAAGGTTGGTGATGTTTCTGCCCGTTCCTGCTCCAAGATCAAGAACAATTAAGTTCTTTGGTTTTATCTTTAAAATAATTTCCGTTGCTTTTGTTATAAATGGACTTGCAACGCAGCGGTTAGATTGGAAATACTGAGACCATGCCCCTTTCTTTGATTCTAATTGTTTTGCAGAAGCTTTTTCAAGAAATCCAAAAGTTGACCCTAGCAACATAACAATAAAACAAACAATCAGATTTTTAGCGATCGGTTGTTTTTCCCACATTTTCTCAAGCGCTTCATAAACCGTATCCGGTTTCAAGGTCTCCATAAAGGTCTGCTGTGCATTGAATGCAAAGCCTGGCATTTTCTTCAGATCGTCGAGGGATTCCGGAATCCGGATAACCTGATGGATCGGGGTTTCTGGAGGGCAATAAGGGGCATAAATCCGGTCGTCAGATGGACCAAACAGACCGATAGTCGGCGTGCCCACGGCCGCCGCCATGTGCATCAAGCCAGAATCATTTCCAATAAACATTTTACACTGCTTTAAACAGGCAGCAGTTTCCAGAAGGGAAAGGCGTCCTACAAGGTCGATCCGTTTATCCCTCGGAATTCCATTCACAATAGGTTGAACCATAGTTCGCTCTTGGGGGGCCGCAAATACGGCCACCTTTGCGTCATGATTTTCTAAAAACTGATCCACCAACCTTGAGAAGGATTTAGCCGGCCATTGCTTTCCGATCCAGTTTGCAGCAGGCGACAGCGCCAATACGGGTACAGAATCAGGGATTAGCGATTGAGATTTTTGAAGATGGCGAAGTCCTAACCAAAGATAAGGCGGCGGTGACGGTGTTACGCCTAAGAGACGGCCTAACTGATCAACACGGTGGTCCGTTGCTTTTGAAGACCTCCAAACATACCGCTGAGGCGCTTTTAAAAAATAAGAAACCAGGGAACCCCGGATATCAATGATGATATCCCATTTTTCCTGCCGACATTGTTGCCACAAAGCCAGCCAATGTCGGCTAAATGATCGTTTCTTAATAGGAATAAGCCTGTTTAAGTGTGGAACAGCCTCAAATAGGGGCAGTGTGAGGGGTGCAGCCGCTACCGTCACATCAACCCCGGGATGCTTGTTGATCATATGGTTGAGCAAACCCGTTGAAATAATGGCATCCCCAATTCGGCTGGATGTAATGAATAACAGCTTCAATTAACGCCTCCTTAAACAAGCATTTTGCATAATCATAATATAGAAAGTACTAAATGAGGAGAAAAAATGCTCCTGAACTGTCCGATCTGCAATAAGTGCCTAAAAGAAATTGGCGATCAAATCATCGGCGGTATTTACAACGTGGTCTGCTATGAATGTGGGGCCTTTGCCATTGAAATCGACCTTTCTCAGATCATGCGGCGTAAATACTTGAGTTTTAACATGGATACCCTTTTGGGGCGGGAATCTTATGAGGAAAATGTCAAAATATTCCGCGACTATATCCGCTATCACCGCTCTCCCATTCTCACCCAGCCCATTATCAATGAGATGGTTTTCCTGCGCCGGCCTTAAGAGCGTATCCGGAAAAAATGACATGTAAAAAATGCCAGCTATCACAGCAACACCATAGCCTCTGCAGTTTTTAACCCGAATTATGGATTAAATTGTATGCTGGCCGCAATAATTTCACATTCAAATCAAAAAGTTGGCTGTTCTTTGAAAGGCCCATTTTTTAAGTCGTATCTTACTTAAGATAAACATCGCATAAACTTTCCAGAAATTGGAAATGCAAAAAATTGATTGATTTTTTACTAAAATTTTATTATTATACGATCGTCAGCAATTTAAGAGGAGGTTGGGTGATGCGTATAAGAAAACAGAAAAAGCTTACATATATGGTATGGGCAACTACCGTCTTTGCGGGAGTGGTAACCTTGGCAGGCACAGCTTACGGGGTGGATATCGCAGAACGAATAATTGGACAATTAAATGGAGAAAAACAGGCTTTGCAGGGCCAATTGAGCGCCCAGCAAACAGAAGCCCGATCTCTTAAAGAAGAATTGGCAAAGGCAGCTGAGGCAAACAAGGGTTTAGAACAGGAGCAAATCGAGCTTAAGGACCATATAACCAAGATTAAGGAGATGACGGGAGGAAGCGGAAGGAACTCACCTATTCCTAACCGACTTAGTAAGTTACGTGAGAAAGTTAATATGGTAGACTCAGCAGAGAAGAAGCTTGGTGAGGTTCCAGGGGAAAATTTACTGGATAAAATAGAGAAGATCAAAGAAGAAAAAGACAATCTAGAACAAAAGTGCGCCGCATCCGAAAATCAAGTAGCTGAAGTTTGTGCTGAGGTCGGGGAGAATGAAGAGAAGACATCCCCAATGCCACGGGTTAGGGCCTTGAGTAACAGCCTTAAGAAAAATACAAGCAACCTAAAGGAGGCGGTTGGACTACTGGAGAAAAAGCTTGAAGGGTTTGAAGGAGAGGACTGTGTAGGTAAGGTAGACAGCCTTATGGAAGAAATGGAACATGCGTTAAACACAATTAATGTATTAGGTCAGAAACTTTTGGGTATACCTGGAGATGATTTGCTGCAAAAACTAGAATTTTTTCAGGAAGAACTCAAACTTGGAAAGGCAGCCCTGGAGGAAGAGCGGAAGCTAACAACAGAAGCCCGAGCCGCCCTGTTAGATGCGCAGCAGGATGCTCAAGATAAGGAACAGATGTATAGCGATCTCTATATAGAGCTCCTTAACGCAAGAAGCCAGGTAGATGACTTAGACAAGCAGCTGTCCGAAGTGCAAGTTGAAAATTTTAAAAATAAGGAAAAGTTTAACGACTTATTGTCTAAACAATTTCAATCCAGTAAGTAGGGACCTAGTTGAATCAAGACAATGTCTTTCTAATGTCTCCTGTCTTTGCTGGGACATAAAAAACAAAGAATCCCCGCTGCTTGCAGCGGGGATTCTTTGTTTTTATATTTTAAAGACTAGTCCTAAATTGAGGTAGTGGATAGTTGGTTTTGTTTGAGCAGAAGTAGATTGAACCGCCGAACCAACTGCCTGAACTGTTTTCCTGGGATGCAATGCGACCCGATATTCTGCCCTTAAAGAGAAGCGGGACGTTATGTCAACTTCCATACCAATTCCGGGCACAAAAGCTGTGCTGTTGTAACTTTTATCAAGGCTCGTGAAAAAGTTTGCAGGGTCTGTGAACTTAACCTTAAAACGACGTAATTCAACCCCTGCCCTAAAGTAAAGTTTATGGGCTGAGCTCATATAATACCCTAGTTTGAGAGCACCCCCCACTGCATTCGTTGTTTTCGTCTCTAAGAATTGAGAAGTAGTGGAAGATATACCCAAGGTCGTCTTGGAGGTAAGAGAGGCGAAAGACCCGGTAACCTCACCTGCTATCCAAAGATAATTGATGCGCTTTCCGTAACCAAGAAAAATATCGCCGGCAACATTTTTATCGGTGGCCGTTAAATAAAAATTTTGAGGTGAAGGTGCGCCATTCATTTGCCTGTTTAAAAACAAATCACTTTTCACCGTTAAATCTGCGCCACCTAAAGCAACACCGGCGTAAAAACCTGTTTGAGGGGGGGAGGATAGGAGTTCACCTTTGGTTGTTGAGATAAGGCTAGCTGTAGCTAAGGCGGTAAAAACAAGGGTTTTCGAGGGGATTATGTTCATTTTAGACTCCTTATGTAAGACTTCCTAAAATATCATTAAAATTTTACCATAATGCGGCATTGCGACGCAATATTTATTTGATTTTAATCTTATTTATTTGATTTTAATCTTTAGGGAACGCCATTAAATTAAAGGATTCTTATTACTTAACCATGTACTTAACCATTAAATTGCATTCTTAATCTGGTGACAGCACATACCCGATATGGCGCACAGTCTGTAAATAGCGGGGTTGACGGGGATCATCCCCGATTTTACGGCGCAAACGCGTAATTTGCACATCAATCGTCCGTTCGCTCACACGGTGTCCGATACGCTGGGCAAGATCTTCCCGGGAAAAGGGTTTGCGCGGGCTCATGGCTAAAATTTTGAGAAGAACCATTTCGGTGGAGGATAAAAATATGACGTCCTCTCCCTTGGTAAGCACTCCAGTGGCCGGGTTAAAGCGATAGGCCCCGAGGGTTAATTCGGAAGGAACATCATCCTGTAAAGGTGAAGCCCGGCGCAGGATTGCTTTAATGCGGGCCAGTAATTCCCGGGGTTCAAATGGTTTTGTGAGGTAATCATCCGCCCCAACATCAAGGCCCAGGATGCGGTCATCCACCTGATCCCGCGCGGTTAAGAGCAAAATGGGAATAGCTTGGCTTGCCCCCCCTGTTTGTTCCGGGGTTTTGTCGGCAAGGCTGGGTGTTACAGAAAGGCTACGTGTCAAAGATAATCCATCCTCTCCCGGCATCATGATATCCAGGATCATCAAGTCCACACAATGGCTTGCCAAATAGGCCCGCGCTTCAGCCGCATTTGCAGCTGACGAGACAAAAAAATCATTGTCATTCAAAAACTTGACCAGCAATTCCCGTAAACGTCGGTCATCATCAACAACCAGGAGCCGGGATTGTGGGGAAGGGCTTTTATTGTTCACAATTTTGTCCTATCTTTCAGTGAAGGGAGTGTATCGCCCATTTCATTGTCGATAGTGATTTTAAACATAGTGTTTTCTCTCTAAGATAAGCGCAATACAACAATCACTCTTTGGAATAAACTACAATATATGCTAAGCAAGAACAAGGTGTTGAGAAATGAACAGGGGATAGGATACGTATGACTAAATTTGATCTTGTTGTTATCGGGGGTGGTCCTGGTGGTTATGTGGCGGCCATTCGCGCAAGCCAGCTGGGGCTTTCTACAGCCCTGATAGAGAAAGAACATTTGGGTGGCGTTTGCCTTAATTGGGGGTGTATTCCCACGAAAGCCCTTCTTAGAACGGCTGAAATCAAAACGCTCATCCAACATGCTGCCGATTATGGACTGAAAGTTGGCCCCGTTACGGTTGACCTGAAGGCTGTGGTGGACCGATCCCGCAAAATTTCTTCCCAGCTGGTTGGTGGCATCAAGCACCTCTTGAAAAAAAACAAGGTTACGGTTTTGGAAGGGCATGCCCTTCTG
>CAZXMD010000027.1:0-14479 GCA_964641635.1 uncultured Candidatus Finniella sp.
GAAAGAGTGGAGAGGGTTGTAAAAAGTTCTGGGTAAATCTCGATTTTCTTTTCGGGATTTACCTGAATCACCGATTGTTGTTTCTTAATAGCTTGCCAAAGATCAGGGGCTTCTACCCAAATAAAGTCTATGAACTCCTGGCTTTCTGCTGTAGTGCCTTGCCGTTTTTCAATGAGGATCTTCTCATCTAGATATTGAACCTGTTGCCAGTACATACGGTAAAATAACGTTCCATTATCTGTGTCAATAAAAGGTTGGTTTTTGAGCAGACGGGCATGAGGGCAGTAGAAGCGATTGAGTTCCTCGTCTGTTTCACGAACAGCCGTATGAAACAGAAATACTTCCTTACCATCCCCTTCCTCGCTGCCTCCTCCAGGGTTGCACCACTGTTTACTTTCCTTTCTTTCGCCCAGAAGACAGAAGATTTTCCCTTCGTGAAGACTGTAAAGAAAAGTACCGGATGCTGTTCGTCCGGGTTGGGCTTTAAAAGAGAGATTGGTGGAAACAGAAGGTTTTTTTTTGGAATCCTTCTGTTCCAGACCTTCTAACGTCTGCATGGCAAGCGTTGGAACAATTGACTGAAAACCAAAGATTATACTTAACAAAAGGCAGATAAAACGACGAAAAAGCATAACAATTCCTTAGATGATTTTGAAAGTCATATTTAATGAAAATCTCTATAATGTAATTATTCTTTTTTGTATTGCTTTACCCGATTGAATGCAAGGTTATTTATGAAGCTGCTCACCTAGAAATAAATAAAGATCGACAGATATATTCCCTTGAAAAATGGTGAAAAGGACGCTATTCATAAGTCTGATGAACAAGTGGGGCCATAGCTCAGCTGGGAGAGCGCTACAATGGCATTGTAGAGGTCAGGAGTTCGATCCTCCTTGGCTCCACCAAAGTTCACTTACCTTACCAGAAAGGACCCAGTATCCTTGTCCCCGCTTGCCGTAGAAGCTTTCAAAACCCTGAATACTCTCTTTGAACAGCTTGAGAAAGCTGGCTTTGATTGTGAATGTGATGGTCATTCCCTTGCCTTTGATTTACCGGATGGACGACCCTACCTCCTCAATTACCATGGCGTCACTCAACAAATTTGGTTAGCCTCGCCCCTCACAGGCGCCCACCATTTCCGATTTCAGGATGATCATTGGGTTTCTACCCGGGGAACGGATGATTTAATCGCGTTGCTCGAAACAGAGTTGGCGGTAACCCTGTCATGACCCAGTTTAATACAAAGACCCCTCCCAAGATCTCTCCTCAAACTTCTTATGAAAAAACATTCCATAAGTTGAAAGTTCTTCTGAGCCTGGCTGTGTCTTATCGCCGCCCCCTGGTCTTTGCCATTCTTTCTTTGATCCTAGCCGCCGGGATGGTCTTAAGTCTGGGGTGGGGTTTGCGCCACCTCATTGACCATGGCTTTGGTCAGGAAGATGCCGCAAGCCTGGATTCTACGCTTATCTGGATGGGCTTTGCTGTTGTTCTGTTGGCTATAGCCAGTTTTGGGCGGAGTTACTACATCGGCTGGGTCGGCGAACGGGTCGTAACCGATTTGCGGCAGCGGGTTTTTAATCATTTATTATCCCTGGATGTCGGGTTCTTTGAGTTGATTCGTCCCGGTGAACTGGTTTCCCGTATTACGGCTGATACAACACTGATTCAGGTTGTCATTGGAACGTCTGCAGCGGTCGCCGTTCGAAATTTTCTACTCCTTGCGGGTGGTCTGCTTATGATGATGGCAACATCCTTAAAACTAACGTCGTTAACGCTAATCATAGTCCCCTTTGTTCTAATTCCCATTTTGGTGTATGGCAAACGCGTGAGACAATTATCCCGAAAAAGCCAAGATCACATGGCCGATGTCGGTGGGTTTTTAGAAGAAACCATTGGCGGTATCCGCACTTGCCAAGCCTTTATTCATGAAGATAACGATCGCGCAGAATTTAAAGATCATACAGAAAAAGCTTTTGAGGTATCTATTCAACGAATCCATTTGCGTTCCCTGTTGGCGTGTCTTGTCATGACTCTGGTATTTGGGGGTGTAAGCTTGGTTCTTTGGAGTGGAAGCCGCGATGTACTTGGTGGCACCCTTCAAGCCGGCCAATTATCAGCCTTTATCTTCTACGCTATTGTGGTCGCCTCTTCTGCCGGGTCTTTTTCAGAAATTTTTGCCGACCTTCAACGCGCCATGGGAGCTCTTGATCGATTGCGCGAATTACTGGGGACTGCCTCAAGCTTAAAGTCAGGCGGCACAGCCACTTTCCGAAAATTGCCCATTCCCTCAAAAGGCGTGATTGCCCTACATAGCGTCTGCTTTTCTTACCCAAACAATCCGGAACGCTCCATTTTGAACAACATTACCTTATCAGCGGCTCCTGGAGAAAAAGTAGCGATCGTTGGCCCATCCGGCGCCGGGAAAAGCACTCTTTTTTCTCTTTTGCTTCGCTTTTATTCCCCCCAATCCGGGGCCATTTATCTAGATGGCATTGATGTGCGGGATGTGGACGTGGGGGATGTCCGTTCCCGAATGGGATTGGTTCCTCAAGATCCGATGATCTTTTCTCAATCCCTTTATGAAAATATCCTTTATGGCCGCCCCAATGCCAACGAATCAGACGTCTGGAAAGCCGCAGAATTGGCCCATTTGCTCGACGTCATTAAGGGACTTCCTCAAGGAATTCATACCCTACTTGGAACAAAAGGCGTCCGGTTATCGGGAGGACAAAAGCAACGGGTCGCCATTGCCCGGGCCATTTTGCGTAATCCCTCCCTTCTTCTTCTGGACGAAGCGACCAGCGCTCTCGATTCTGAAAGTGAGCATCTCATCCAGCAGAGTTTGAATCATCTCATGGCGACGCGCACCACTATCGTGATTGCCCATCGCTTGACAACGGTCTTAAAAGCAGACCGGATCATCGTGATGGACCGGGGGAAAATTGATGCAGTCGGCACCCACGCAGAACTCATCAGCGAAGACGGCCTTTATCGACGTCTGGCCATGATGCACTATGCCGAAAATGACCACCCTAAACGCTGGATGGCTTGATCTCACCGTATTAGACAGAGCCGGGCAGGAAAGAGGGCTTCCCCTACATCATAATTAAATATGCTTTAAAATGACCACTCCTGTGATGGTAGATATACAAAGACTACAACTTTTGGTTTTTACGTTTGAAAGGCGGCTTGGAGGGCGCTTCTTTATTCCAATCTTTTTGAATGCATTTAATATAGTCTTCATATGCCTTTAGGCGGTCTTGCGGTGGAAGCTCGGAGAAAATAATAGATTGGGCCTTATCGTTAAAATCACCTGAAGCGCCTCCTTTAAGCGCAAGTTCCTCGAAAGAAGCATTTAAAGCCAAATTAATATCTTCTGAAAACCCGGCTCCACAGGCTCTTACACGGTCACGTAATTGACTGTTATTTATGTCCGGAGAAGAACAACCATTTTCTAATATCAAAAGGGTTAGAACGGTAAAAAGGGAACAAGGGGCGTGTTTAGCCATGGAAACTTCTCCAGGAACAAGAGGTAAACATTTCTATCGACTATAAAATACGCCTAGGGGGGATATTATGCAAGCCACTATCAGAGGCAGGGCCTAATATCCCAATCCCCTCCTGTTGGCTAAGTATGCGATCAATAACCATATCACCGCAATACTTACAAGACCCCCAAAGATTATTGGTATATGCGGCGGCATACCAATCCGGTAATAGGTAACTCCCGTCATCAACCCTGCAATGGCAACAAGCCCGAGGCTTACCCGTGCCGGATTCTTGCTCGTAGCAGGGAGCTGAATTACCTTCGCGAAACCATAAACCGTTAGCACGCCAACAGCGGCAGCGGCTACGACATCACTGAAATTATGGTAACCCTGCTGAATCAAGCCATAACCAACGCCTGTTAGGACCAGGAGGATAGATCCACGGAGCATCCGGTAAGGGTAAGCCCAAAACACCCATCCATAAAAAGCCACGGAAACCTGCATATGTCCGCTGGGAAAGGCGAAGCCTTCTTTGCCTATGGCTGGGTTGAGGGGAACTAGGAAAAGAGACTTTAGGAAAGCATTGAAAACCATTGAAAAGAGAATCAGTAGGCAAGCGTATTGCCAGATGGTGGTGCTTTGGTGAGCATTTTTTATAAGGCCCTTTTTTTTCAATAAAAATCCGGTAATAAGAAATGGAACAATAAGTGTAGGGTGGGAAAATGCAAGAAACCCTTTAGCCAGTAAAGATAAAACCAGATCCATCAAATTTCCATCAGGTCATCAATATAAACCACTGTCTCATTACGTCCCCCCCACGTATCCAACCGCAAGGTTCCGGCGATGTGCATCAGGCGGTTCTTCGACTTCAGGATCGTTTGCCCCAAGGGTTGTTGCGCTGATCGAAAAGCGACTGCTTTTTGACGCGCCCCGTCCTCACTCAAGAGTGTGCAACGCACATGGTCATTCCCAAAAGCTTCTGCATAAGCGATGCGTACGTTCTGGATCATAAATTTTGGGGTTGGATTGCCCGCCCCAAAGGGTTCAAGGCATGTCAAGCTGTGAAGAAAATCCGGAGTCACTCCCTTTAACGTCATGGAAGCATCAATCTCCAGAGCTGGTTTTATGAGGTCCATATCTGCGGCAAGGCGGTGAGCCAGAAAATCATAGAACTGATCATACTGACCGCGCATAACCGTAAAGCCCGCCGCCATGGCATGGCCCCCCCCATGAACCAGAAGTCCTTGATGGCAAGCCGCGTGCATAGCTGTGCCCAGGTCTATTCCTGTAATGGAGCGCCCCGACCCTTTGCCGACATCTTCCCTAAAACTGATGACGCAAGCGGGGCGGCCATAACGTTCCTTCAGACGGCTCGCCACAATGCCGATCACGCCCGGGTGCCACCCGTCCCCTTTAACCAGAAGAATGGGTTTGTTCTGAAGCCCGGTGGTTTCCACAACCTCAATGGCTTCCTCCAGTACGGTCGCTTCAATTTGTTGACGCTCTCGGTTCAGCACATCAAGGCGCTGGGCGATACTGCGTGCTTGGGCATCATCGCCGGTGGATAAAAGCAGCGCCCCCAGATTGGCTTCGCCTACGCGCCCTCCTGCATTGACCCGCGGTCCGATCATAAAGCCTAAGTGATAGGCCGTTGGGGCTTCTTTCAGGCCGGAAACATCGGCCAATGCTGTCAATCCCAGATTAAGGCGCCACCGGGCAATCTTCAGCCCTTGCGCCACAAAAGCCCGATTGAGCCCGGTGAGCGGCATGACATCACAGACGGTTCCAAGGGCGACAAGGTCAAGAAGGTTCATCAGGTCCGGCTCGGGTCCCTCAAACCACTTCATATCCCGAAGCTTGCGTTGCAGGGCAACCAGAAAGATAAAAGACAACCCGGCGGCGCACAGGTTTTTGAGGGGAGATTCCTGATCCAGGCGATTCGGGTTGATGACCGCGTAAGCCTCCGGTAAGGCGGGTTGCGCCACATGGTGATCAATCACAATCACATCCATTCCCAAAGCCTTCGCCTCCGCCAATGGTTCAAAGGCTGTTGTGCCACAATCAACCATCAGGATAAGGGTATGTCCCTCCTTCTTTAGAGTGCGCATAGCCTCCCCATTGGGGCCATAGCCTTCGTCAATGCGGTCGGGAATATAAATTCGAATGGCTTTGCCAAGAGCGGTAAAATAGCGGTGGAGAAGGGCGCAGGACGTTCCTCCATCTACGTCATAATCCCCAAAAACAGCGATTTTCTCACCCGCTTTTAAAGCCGCAATAACCCGGTCAACCGCCTGGTCCAGATCTTTCAGGTGGGACGGGTCCGGCATAAGCTGTCGTAAGGTCGGTTCCAGAAAAGCCGGAACATCCTCTAAGGCGACGCCGCGGTTTGAGAGTAACTGCCCAACGGAGGGTGAAAGGTCGTATCGTTGCGTCATCGCAAGGGCAAGACGCTCATCACAGCTTCGGAATTGCCAGATTTTCCCGGAAACGGAAGGTTTTGAGTCAAACAAGGACTCATGAGGGGAAGGGGGGATGGAAGGTTGCTCGAGGGAAACGTCAAGGGAAACTTCAAGGGGAACGTTAAGAGCGGTCATGATAACTATCTTTTACAGTCAGGAATGGCGTGGATACTTTCATTCAGTACCACATTGCCCTTCATGGAGCCAAATGAATAGTGAACCATGGATGAGATTCGACAATACCCCCGTTTCTTCTTCTTGCTGAAAGGCTCTAACAGCCCTAAAACAGCAATTCTTCATGAAAAACCGTCAGCAAGGATGACACAAGGCTCCTCAATCGGGTATACTCGTCTTAAATGAATCCTTTAGCTCAACACCTAATAAAATAAAAAACCGGAGATCAGAAGAAGAATGAGTCGAATTTTTACCGTGTCGAACCAAAAGGGTGGAGTGGGAAAAACTACAACAACCGTTAATTTGGCAACCGGCTTGGCTGCTGCCGGGAAACGGGTGCTTGTCATTGACTTTGACCCCCAGGCCAATGCTTCAACAGGCTTGGGTTTGAGCAAACAGAAGCGCCTTTTGAACTCTTACGGGCTTTTGATCGGTGACTACACCATGAGTCAGGTTATTGTTAAAAGCGCGATTCCGGGGCTATCTATCATTCCGTCGGCTATTGATCTTTTAGGCGCTGAAATTGAGCTTGTTGGCATGGAGCGTCGGGAATATATCCTGAAAGACATCATTGCCCCTTATCTTCATCTGTTTGACTATATTTTAATTGATTGTCCCCCGTCCATGGGGCTTTTGACCTTAAATGCCATGGTTGCCGCAACCGATGTTATTATTCCCTTACAATGCGAATATTATGCTTTAGAGGGGTTGAGTTACCTGTTAGGTTCTATCCAGAAAATCAAAAAGACCCTAAACC
Organism: uncultured Candidatus Finniella sp.; assembly: GCA_964641635.1. Lineage (GTDB taxonomy): Bacteria > Pseudomonadota > Alphaproteobacteria > Paracaedibacterales > VGCI01 > VGCI01. Next base: position 6,879 of record CAZXMD010000027.1, read on the forward strand.
CCAGTTTGTCTCTTTTTGGGATTGTCCTGACCATGTTTGACCGCCGAAGCTCTTTGTGTGAAATGGTCGCAAAGGATGTCCGATCCTATCTTGCAGACAAGGTTTTTAACACGGTCATTCCGCGCAATACAAAAGTATCAGAAGCCCCCAGCCACGGAAAGCCCGCCATGATCTATGATTTTAGATGCGCCGGTTCCCAGGCTTACATGGCTCTGGCCCGTGAAGTACTCATTCGTGACTCACAATTGAAACAGGAGGAGAAAGTCGCATGATAACCGCAGAAGCCAAAAAAATCCCTCTCGGTCGGGGACTTTCCGCTCTTTTAGGGGAATCATCCTTATTGGAAGAGGAAACCCCGGGATCTGTTTTTACGCTCCCCACCCTTGACTTGAAGCCCGGGAAATTTCAGCCCCGATCCCGGTTTGATGATGATAAACTGACGGCGCTCATTGATTCCATTCGGGAAAAAGGGATCATCCAGCCTCTTGTTGTGCGGCCCTTACCCGGAGGTCTTAACACTTATGAGATTATTGCCGGTGAACGGCGGTGGCGTGCAGCCCGTACCCTCAATCTGGAAAGCGTTCCTGTCATTGTTCGGGACTATAATGACCGGGAAGCTCTGGAAGTCGCCCTTATTGAAAATATTCAGCGGGATGACCTGACGCCTATTGAAGAATCTGAAGGATACCAGCGCCTTTTAACCGAATTTAACTATAGCCAGGAAGAACTGGCGCGTTCCATTGGTAAAAGCCGTAGCCATGTAGCCAACATTTTGCGCCTGAACACGTTGCCGGATCATATTAAAGAAATGATCCAGGAGGGCAAGATTTCCGCAGGTCATGCACGAACGCTGGTTAATGCGGATAATATTGAGGAAATGGTTCAGAATATTATTGAAAATGGCTTGAACGTCCGCCAGGCGGAGCAGCTCAAGCGGCAACGCGTCAGAGGGCAGACCCTGGAACTTCCGGAAACAGAGCTCGCTGAGCAAACCAAAATCATTGAACGTGAAATTGCAAAGATTTTGCAGCTCCATGTCGCTTTAAAGGTCAAAAAAACGGGCGCAACCTTAACGGTTCAGTTTCAAAGCTATGAAGAGATTGATGAATTCATGGATAAGTTGAGGTCCCTGGACGTATAGGAGCGCGGCACGTTTGACCATGACGGATCAGAGCTTATGGCGCCCTTCAGAAAAGGTCATTGAAAAGGCCAATCTAACCCGGTTTATGGCCAGCATCCGTCAAGAACATGCTTTGCCCATTAAAGAATATAAGGATCTCTATCGATTCTCCATTGAAAATCCGGAAAAATTCTGGAAATCCGTCTGGTCGTTCTGCAACATCATCTCTGAAACCCAAGGAAACCCTGTTTTAGTAGAGGCAGAGGACATTGAGACGGCAAAGTTCTTCCCCGACGCCCGACTCAATTTTGCCGAAAACCTCTTGCGTCGACGGGATGAGGCCGTTGCCATTACCTTTTATGGCGAAGATAAAGTCTACCAAAAGCTGACATTTCAAGAGCTTTATCTTGAAACGGCCAGGCTTGCTCAAACCTTCAAGGAATGGGGGGTAGAACCTGGCGACCGGATCGCCGGGTATTTGCCCAACATGCCTCAAACCATTATCGCCATGCTGGCCGCGGCCAGCATGGGCGCGGTATGGTCTTCCTGTTCCCCTGACTTTGGCGTACAGGGCGTTGTCGACCGGTTTTCCCAAATTACCCCTAAAGTCTTACTGATGGCAGATGGATACTTTTATGGTGGCAAGACGCACTCCTGCCTGGACCGGTTATCTGCCATTCAAAGCGGCGTTCCTTCCATTAAACACGTCATCATTGTGCCTTACCTATTTTCTGCAAAAGATCTGGCTTCAAAGAATTTGAAGGAACCTTCTGACATATGGGATGACCTTTTAAAGCGATCCACCGCCCAATCCATCGACTTTGCTCAAATGCCCTTCAATCATCCTTTGTTCATTCTCTTTTCTTCGGGCACAACGGGGGTTCCCAAGTGTATTGTCCATGGGGCCGGAGGAACCCTGCTTCAGCACGTGAAAGAGCATCAGCTTCATTGCGATATCAAGCCAGGCGACCAGGCCTTTTATTATACAACCTGTGGGTGGATGATGTGGAATTGGCTCGTCTCCGCCCTTGCCAGCGGGGCAAGTCTTGTTTTGTATGATGGTTCCCCGACATACCCGCATCCTGAAATTCTGTTTGATATTGCAGACAAGGAAGGCATTACCCTGTTTGGCACGTCGGCAAAATATATTGATACCATGGCAAAATTGGCCGTAGAGCCGATAAGAACCCACCCTCTGCAACGTTTACGTATGATCACGTCAACTGGTTCCCCCCTGGCACCGGAGAGTTTTGATTATGTTTACCGGGCCATTAAGGAAGATGTCTGCCTGTCCTCTATTTCTGGGGGAACGGACATTATCTCATGCTTTCTTTTGGGCAACCCTATTGGCCCTGTGTGGGGGGGAGAGTTGCAAACCAGAGGGTTAGGGCTTGCGGTGGCTGTCTTTAATGAAGAAGGAAAACCTGTTGCCGGTGAAAAAGGGGAGCTGGTTTGCACAAAGCCCTTTCCCTCCCGGCCTTTAGGATTCTGGAATGATTCAGCGGGTGAAAAATACCATGCCGCCTATTTTAATCGCTTTCCCAATGTCTGGCATCATGGGGATTTTGTGGAGCTGACTCCCCATGACGGCATGATTATTTATGGCCGTTCGGATACGGTTTTGAACCCGGGGGGCATCCGCATTGGAACGGCTGAAATCTATCGTCAAGTGGAACAGATTGAGGAAGTTCTTGAGAGCCTTGCGGTCGGGCAAATCTGGCGTCATGATGAACGGATTGTTTTATTTGTTCACCTTCAAGACGGGATTTTTCTGGATGAGGCTCTTCGTCAGAAAATAAGGAATCAGATTCGCCATAATACGACCCCCCGCCATGTCCCTGCCAAGATCCTGGACGTAACCGATATTCCCCGCACCAAAAACGGAAAAATTGCTGAGCAAGCCGTCCGCAATATCATCCACGGTGACCCCGTAAAAAACGAGGAAGCCCTCGCCAATCCTGAAATTCTCGATCAATTTCGAAATCGGGTGGAGCTGACGCAAGAGTGAAGGGGTAAGCCATAAAGCCGTATTGGAAAATTAACCTGGCATTAATCTCATATCTTCCATAATGAAGCTGGTGTAATTATTCATTACTTTAAGGAGAATTGACAATGTCCAAAAGCAGAATATTGGCAGCACTTGTTACGCTTGCTGCTTCTACGTCCTTATGCAAGGCTGATTCATGCCCTTCACAAAGCGTCCTAAAAGATCAGAACGCTACAGAGTTAGCTCATACTGGAGAAACAACCATTTCCGGTAAAGTCTATAAGATCATTGGTAAAAATAAAACCGGCAACGACTACAACCATAAACTGCTCGAAACCTCAAAACATCTTGAAGGTTTTTTGAAAATTAATAACCACGGCGGAGAGATTAAATCCCGTTTCGTGAGTGTGAAAACACCTGAAGGTTTTTGTGCTTACAATATCTCTGTTGGAGAACAAAGCGCAGTGGTAGCCCTTAGCACCAATCCCGATCAAGTAGGCGTAAGGCCTCCTCTACCTTCAACTCCTTCGCCTTCAACACCTCCACGGCCGACAACATCCGCTCCGAAGTTACCAGGTCAGCATTAAGAAAACCTTATCGTGAAAAAGGGGGACTTCGGTCCCCTTCTTTGTTCAGAGTCGAACCTCTCCCCTTGTGGGAGAGGTCGGCACGAAGTGCCGGGTGAGGGGTGCCCATAGGTATGCTTACAATTGTGCGGCAGGTTCTTAATCTATTGTTAACCTCTTGACGATATTCTGAATTTACGAAATACCATTTTGTTGTGGAGAATTGATAATGTTCACAAGCATAGTGCGGACCTTCCTTATCACGGTTATTACCTCTGTGTCCTTAAGTGCAAACGATGCCTCTAGAGACGCGAATAAAACCTCAGTCCTGGAATGTCCCCTGATGAAGCCAGCAGACCTAAAGACCCTTGCAGATGAGGGAGAAATTCAATTAAAGGGTAAGTCTTTTCGCTTGGTTTTTGAACAGGTAACAGGCGATAATTATAATAAGCGGTTGATAGGATCTCAATCAGACCTTGCCGCTTTCCTCAACAAATCAACCCCTACCTTGACCGTAACCCGCTACATTAATACTCATCACAATGCGATGATGAAAGAACTTTCAAAAAAGCACTGTCCCTATATCCTTGAAAGAGGATCAGAAATTGCCGTTGTCGCCATTGCGCCGACTTCTTAAAGGTCATTTTGTTGTGGAGAAATTGATGCAGGATAAGCGTACATTATTGATCTTAACGATCATGCTTATAGGTTCCTCATCGGTATGCAAGGCCACGTTGTGTCCTCATAATGACGACGTCAGCCATAAAATTGAAGAGCTTGCCGCTGACGGAAAAGCAGCGTTTGCTGACGACACCTACCATTTGATTTCGAAACCGGAAACAGGCATTTTTTACACGGGAAAACTGTTGGAAAATGACACCCAATTGAATGGTTTCTTAAAAGTAACGAGGATGCTGGATAAAAATTTCACTGGAAAAGCAGAAGCAAGGCTACTTCCTCTTCTTCCGACCCCTAACTTTTGCGCCTATAAAATATCCCTTGGAGAAAACACCCAAGTGATTGCCCTATCTTCAAAAACAGATGATGAAACCTCTTAATCCTTCCAGAAGGAGGGCATAAAGAGAAGCAGGACCGCCAGTAATTCGAGGCGACCAAGAATCATGCCGAACATCAAGACGCATTTAGGGCCGGTTCCCAAATTGGCAAATGTTTCTATCGGACCAATAAGAGGCCCTAACCCGTTACCAAGGTTCCCAAGGGTCGATGCCGCCCCCGACAAACTTGTGATAAAGTCGAGTCCAAAAACGGATAATCCCCCAGCCAACACGATGAGGCAGAATAAATAAAGGGTAATGAACGTAAAGACAGAAGTTGAAATGTTTTCAGAGATTTTCTGGGATTGGTAGGTTGGTAAGTAAATGCCGTGAGGACGGCGCAATTGGCGCAGATGGCTTAACGCAACAGCAAATAAAACCTGGAAGCGGAAAATTTTGATTCCCCCTGTCGTGGATCCCGTACACCCCCCAATAAGGCTGAGTAGGAAGAATAAAACAAGGGGAAAAGAACCCCATAAGCTATAATCTTCGGTGGTATAGCCCGTTGATGTAATAACGGAAACAACGGCAAAGGATGAGTGGCGTAGGCTGCTCAAAAAATCAACGTTCTGGTTAAGCATCAGCCAAAATGTTCCCATTAGGGAGGCAAAGCAGATAATGCCTAAATAAGCGCGCAGTTGGCTATCTTGCCAAACAGACCTATAATTTTGGCGCCACAATTTAACAAATAGAATAAAGGTTGTTCCTCCAATGATCATGAAAACCATCAGAATTAACTCAATATAAAAACTATGAAACGCAGCAATGGACAGGTCGTTAGTGCTCAATCCACCGGTGGAAACGGCTCCCATGGCATGGCAGATGGCATCAAACCACTTCATTCCCGCAAGATGGAGCAGAATGGCGCAAGTAGCCGTAAAGACAAGATAGATCGACAGAATTGCTGCGGCAATTTGTGATACGCGTGGCAAAATCTTTTCGGAACGGTCAGAGAATTCGTTACGGAACAACTGCATTCCACCGATACGCAAGATCGGGAAAATGCTCATGGCCATAACGATAATACCTGTACCTCCAAGCCATTGAAGAAGCGCTCGCCAAAGGAGAATACCTCGGGAAACTTTGTTTAAATGGGTCAGAACAGTTGAGCCTGTTGTGGTAAGGGATGAGACTGACTCAAACCAGCAATCGATAAACCCCAAAGACAGGGACGACCAGAAGAAGGGAAGGGCTGCAAACAAAGACGTTGAAACCCAACTTACCGTGGTCAAGAGAAAGGCTTCTCTGACTCTCAGTTCTGTTTTGCCTCCAGATCGGTTGGATAAAACCAGTAAGGTTCCAATAAGCCCTGTAATGAAGGATGATATGGCGAACTCGCGCCACCCCCCTGTTCGAAAAACAAACAGCTCTATACTTAAGGGAATAAGCATCGCTGCCGCGATAATGCTTAATAAGATTCCGATTATGAAAAAAACCGCTCGAAATGCGATCACGACCTTTTCAACCTCATAATTGGAGAGCGCCTCTTAATAATATTACGGTTCAGCATACTCTTAAAGTAGGACTATTGACAATCCATTGACAACCCTGAACTTGATCTTTACGGTTCACCCTATAAGCGCATAACCGGATACCGAATATGACCCTGAAGCCTCCAAAATTCTGGAATAAACCAAAGAGCTGTCTCGGATCTCTCCTCGAGCCGTTTAGTCGGCTCTATCAGGGGGGCGCTATCTTTCATCAAAAAATCTCCAGGCCTTACCGTGCTCCTGTTCCGGTTATCTCTGTCGGAAATTTTGTGTTAGGGGGGGCTGGAAAAACTCCGGTGACTATTGCCCTTGCTCAAGCATTACAGCAGATGGGTTGGAACCCTCATATTATCAGCCGTGGATACGGAGGGGCGTTACCTGGCCCCCTTCGGGTTGATTTAACTCACCATCAATTCCGTCAGGTTGGCGATGAATCTTTGTTATTGGCAAGAGTGGCCCCAACCTGGATATCAAGGGACCGGAAAAAGGCGGTAGCTTTAAGCATAAAGGCTGGTGCGGATATCCTTCTTCTGGATGATGCCCATCAAAACCATACGCTTGAAAAAGACATCTCCGTTGCTGTCGTCAATGCAGGGCAAGGATTTGGGAATGGGCGGGTTTTTCCTGCAGGGCCTTTGAGGCAATCTGTTCAGGCAGGCTTGAAAAGCACAACCATCGTCATTTTTATTGGCCAGGAGACCGACCCCCTCCCCAAAGAGCTGGACGCTCTTGATTGCCCCTTAATCCGGGCAACCATTGTGCCTCTTGATCCCCGTCCGTGTCCGGTTTTAGCTTTTACAGGCATCGGGTACCCGGAAAAGTTCCGCCAAACGCTTATTGAAGCGGGCTACTGCCTCAAAGGATTTTCTCCGTTCCCAGACCATTATCCCTTCACCAATGAAGACTTGAAGCAGCTTAAAGCCAGGGCACGCCTGGCGGAAGCGGCGCTTATAACCACAGAAAAAGATGCGGTCCGGATTCCCCTCATCAACCGTGCTGGCGTCCTTATCCTTGCCATGCGCCTGGATTTTAACCCCAAAAACGCTCTCAAGGATGCGTTGAAACAGTTTTTGAAGCTTTAGAAGCTGTCTTAATGAATTTGTGCTACGAATCAAAAACGTTTAAAAACAACAAAATCCAGTCATTGCGAGCACCCCATACGGCCCTTTATGGGCGGGGGGTGCGCGGCAATCCAGACAACTGCGAAGCAGTTAAGAAAACCGAAACCCTCTAAACAGCCTGGATCAACTATGTCGTAAAGCTTTTTCCGTCCTCTAATTTTTTAAGCCTAGCATTGGCAATAACGATGATTTTACGCATGAGAGCAGTTATAGTAAATTAGTTTGAAAAATGTACAATTTATGATAGATTGTAATAATTATG
>CAZXMD010000028.1:0-14188 GCA_964641635.1 uncultured Candidatus Finniella sp.
TCTCTCAGACATACCGAAATTATGGACTCACTTAAATTCCGTCGGGTGGTAAGGAATTTATCAAAACATTCACCGAAATAACCACTCAAATCTGAGCGTGATTTTTACAGTGATATGTTACTAAAAGTTTTAAAGGGTGATGGAATTATCAAAGAAAGCAGTCTTTTTAGATAGAGATGGTGTGTTAAATTACTCTATTATACGAGCAAACAAACCTTTTCCACCCCAGACATTAGAAGAATTTAAAATTTACGAAGATGCCTTTGAGGCTTTAAAAAAACTAAAAAAATGGGGGTTTAATTTAATTGTCGCTACAAATCAGCCAGATATAGCGCGAAACCATCAAACCCCCGACGTTGTTGAGACAATGCATCAAAAACTTATAGATAAATTGCCACTGGATAGCATAAAAATGTGTACGGATGAAACCAGCTCAGATTACAAGCCGCTTCCTGGGATGCTCTTAAAGTCTGCAAAAGAGTTTGGTCTAAATTTGAAAGAGAGCTACATGATTGGTGATCGGTGGCGTGATATTGGAGCAGGAGTCAATGCAGGTTGCTATAAAACTATTCTGTTAGACAGAAACTACAACGAAAAGATGATTTTTAATCCCGATTATATTTGCAATACATTAACACAAGCAACGGATTATATCATTAAACAGGAAGGTTTGAAAAAATATGAAAAATGATTTAAAGATTAAACTTTATGCCGATGGAGCTAACCTTTCCGTCATAGAAAAGATGGCTTCTTATGACTGGATTGAAGGTTTAACAACGAACCCCACCCTGATAAAAAAAGCTGGAACAGTTGATTATAAAAAATTCGCGCTGGACTGTTTAAGTGTTATTCGTAACAAGCCAATTTCATTCGAAGTCCTTGCTGATGATTATCAAGGCATGATTAACCAGGCTTTGGAGATTGCTTCATGGGGAGAGAATATCTACATAAAGATTCCTGTCACAAACACAATCGGTGAATCAACATCCCGTGTAATAAAAGAACTGGCAGAAAAAGGCGTAAAACTAAATGTAACAGCCGTATTTACGATTGATCAAGTGCAAGAAATTATGAACGCCCTGAATGAGAACATTCCCGCGATTATATCCATATTTGCAGGTCGTATTGCTGATACAGGGGTCGACCCGACTCCTCTTATGAAAGAGGCTAAAAACATGATGTGCAATAAATCAAAACTAGAACTATTATGGGCAAGTCCTCGTGAAATTTTAAATGTAATACAAGCAGATAGTGTTGGATGTGACATTATCACAGCAACGTCTGATATTTTGAGTAAGCTCAGCCTTTTGGGGAAAGATTTAACTGAGTACAGCCTAGAAACCGTACAAATGTTTTATAATGATGCAAAAGAAGCAGGGTTTAAAATAGCTACATAAAGGAATTTAAGATGCAAACAGTATTAATCACAGGTGGCTCAGGTTATGTTGGAACATTATTGGTGCCTAAACTGTTGGATGAAGGAAACAATGTCATTGTTTATGATACCCAATATTTTGGATGTTATTTAAGTTCACATGAAAAACTGACAATCATCAAAGACGATATTAGAAACAATGCCGCCTTTAGAAAAGCCTGTGAAGGAGTTGATATTGTTCTTCATTTGGCCTGCATTTCAAATGATCCAAGTTTTGAATTAGATGAAGATCTTAGTAAAAGCATTAACTATGATTGTTTCGAAGATCTGGTAACAGCGGCAAAAGAGTCTGGCGTTAAACGATTTGTCTATTGCTCTAGCAGTTCTGTGTATGGTGTGTCCGAGGCACAAGATGTCAAAGAAGATCACCCTTTGGTCCCACTCACCTTATACAATAAATATAAGGGAATGTGTGAGCCGATTCTCTTTAAGCATCAAGATGATAATTTTGTTTGTGTTACTATTAGGCCTGCTACCATTTGTGGATATAGTCCTCGCATGCGGTTTGACCTATCTGTTAATATTTTAACAAATCATGCGATTAACAATCGCAAGATTTGTGTCTTTGGGGGATCTCAACTTCGACCAAACCTTCATATACAGGATATGTGTAATGTTTACAAATTGATGCTTCAAGCGCCAAGTGAAAAAATTCAAGGACAAACCTTTAATATTGGCTACCAAAATCAATCAATATTACAATTAGCTGAGATTGTTCGTGATGTTGTCGAGAATGAGTTTCCAGAAAATTCTAAGATTGGCATTGAAACGGTGGCAAGTAATGATCTTCGTTCCTATCACATTAATTCCGATAAAATTAAGACTATTCTCGGATTTTCTCCCCTTCATACCATTGAAGATGCGGTAAGGGATATTTGTCGTGCCTTTAAAGAAAATAAGTTCGTTGATTCTATGAACAATCCCGAATATATAAACGTTCGCAACCTTAAAACTTCAAAAGCAGCGTAAGCCATGAAAGAAATTGCTATTGTCACCGGTGGGGCTGGATTTATAGGGAGCCATGCTGTTGATCTCTTGATTGAGCAAGGATTTCGAGTCCATGTTGTTGATAATTTATATGGGGGAAGGCTGCAAAATTTAAGCCATCATCATTCCAACCCAGACCTCGTTTTTGAAGAGGCTGATATTAGGTCAATTTCACCTCATCATCCTTTATTTAAGGGGGCTTCGTACGTTTTCCACTTTGCAGGTATTGGTGATATCGTCCCCTCCATTGAAAAGCCATCTGATTATATGGATGTAAATGTTCAAGGCACCGTGAAAATTCTCGAAGCCGCAAGGGTGGCTGGTATTAAGAAGTTTGTTTATGCCGCTTCTTCGTCTTGTTATGGACTGGCGAGCACACCAACAAAAGAAGATCACCCTACTCAACCGCAATATCCTTATGCTTTAAGTAAATACCAGGGAGAGCAAGCCTGTTTTCATTGGCAGCAAGTTTATAAACTCCCTGTGAATGTTATTCGAATTTTTAATGCTTATGGCACACGATCACGGACATCGGGAGCTTATGGTGCTGTTTTTGGCGTATTTTTAAAGCAAAAGTTGGCAGGTCATCCATTTACGATTGTGGGAGACGGAACCCAAAAACGGGACTTTTTATATGTAACAGATGTAGCCAGAGCCTTTTATGCAGCTGCAAAAACGCCCAAAGTAGGAGAGATTTACAATTTGGGCGCTGGAAATCCTCAGTCTGTAAATAGATTGGTTGAGCTGCTTCAAGGAGACGTGATGTATATTCCAAAGCGTCCGGGAGAGCCAGATTGTACATGGGCAGATATTTCAAAGATTCAAAAAGATTTAGGGTGGTCGCCAAAGATTACCTTTGAAGAGGGTGTTCAGCTGATTCTAGACGAAATAGAGTACTGGCAGGATGCGCCTCTTTGGACGCCTGAGTCTATCAAAACAGCAACGTCAATTTGGTTTGATAATTTGAAGGAAGCAAATTTATGATCGATACTAAGTATAAATCAAAAATTAAAAGCCTCGACGAAATTAAAAAAATAATAGGCCCCTTTCCACGGGATAAAAAAGTCATTATGTGCCATGGGACATTTGATATTGTTCACCCTGGCCATATTCGTCATCTGATGTATGCAAAGCATACGGCGGATATCCTAATTGCAAGCATAACTTGCGATGCCCACATTAAAAAAGCAAATGTTCGTCCTTTTATTTCGGAAGATCTTCGTGCTTTAAATCTCGCCGCTTTAGAAATGGTGGATTTTGTATATGTTGATTCTGACGAAAAGCCCCTAAAAACATTGTCTGAATTACAACCAGATTATTTTGCTAAGGGATATGAGTATGTATCAGGCAGCATGAATCCGAAAACACAAGAAGAGCTAGATGTTATTAATGCCTATGGCGGAGAAATTTTATTCACCCCGGGTGATGTCGTTTATTCATCTTCTGCGATTATTGAGAACTCACCCCCTAATCTATCCCAAGAGAAGCTTCAATCCCTTTTAGAGGGAGAGGGGCTTTCTTTAGAGGATATGCGGGGTGCTTTTGACAAGTTTAAAGGCGTTCGAGTTCATGTTGTTGGGGATACCATTGTGGATACGTATACATATACCACGATGATTGGCGGACAAACAAAGACACCAACCTTGTCTGTCCGACATGATACTCAAGAAAACTATGTTGGTGGCGCTGGAATTGTTGCAAAACATCTTAAAGCAGCGGGTGCTGATGTCACTTTTTCAACGGTTCTCGGAAACGATGCTTGGAAAGACTTTGTCCTCAATGATTTAGTCAATTTTGGTGTCAAAGTGTTGCCCATCATTGATGAATCAAGACCAACCACGAACAAGAATGCGATCATTTGCGAGTCTCATCGACTCTTGAAATTGGACACCCTTGATAATCGGGTCATTTCAGATAAAATATGCAAAGCCCTTAAAAAACAACTCGAAGCAGAGCCAACGGATTGCGTTATTTTCAGTGATTTCCGACACGGAATTTTCTCAGCGGCAACAATACCAAGTCTTATCGAGAGCATCCCGCCTGATGCTTTCAAAGTTGCTGACAGCCAGGTCGCAAGTCGGTGGGGAAACATTCTTGATTTTAAAGGTTTCGACCTGATTACACCCAATGAACGAGAAGCAAGGTTTTCTCTTGGAGACCAGGATTCGGTAGTTCGCCCCCTCGCCCTCCATTTATTTAAACAAGCCGAATGTAAAAATCTGATCTTGAAACTCGGTGAACGGGGGATTTTGGTTTATCGCAATCGCTTAGATGTGGATTCAGATCTGCGGTCCTTCTTTATTGTGGATAGCTTTAGCGAAAAAGTCCTTGATGCTGTGGGGGCAGGTGACGCTCTCTTAGCTTATGCAACCCTTGCGCATATTGTAACAAGGAATGAAGTTGTAGCAGGTGTGTTGGGCTCACTGGCAGCAGCGGTTGAATGTGAGCATTTAGGGAATGTGCCTGTCACTCAAAAGGAAGTTTTGGATAAAATTGACCGATTAAAATTGGTAAATGTTTGGTCAAAAGACAATATTAAATTAAAACTAGCTGTTTAATAGTTTTGATACGTAAGTCTTTTCCCTATTTTTTTCTTCCTTATTTTCAAGTGGGACTCTTTTACTTACACAGCAGGTCTAATAATAACGCTCTCACAAGAGGATAAAATGCTCGCTCCAAGAAAGTATTATAAATGTAACTTAATCGTAATTAGAAAGGAAAAAATTCTATGGGACTTTTAATGCCAGTAGCTGAATTTATAATTAAAGAACACGTTAATAGGCCTTTCGGACCGAAGGTTCTCTTTATTGGTCGCCAGACTGTGCCTCTTTCTCTTGAATCTTTAAATACCCTTCTTGCTAAGTATGGGCTCAAAAATAAGAATAAAGGGCCTGTTGAGTACGATACAGAGACACGAGGAAGTGAAAGATATCGATTTATTACAGACAGATATTTTATGAAAGCTCTCGGTTTGGATGATTTTGAAGCAATGGATGTTACCGATTATGAAGGTGCTGATTTAATCCATGACCTTGGAGAGCCAATTGGTAAAGAACATTATTCGAAATATGACTTCATCTATAACGGTGGCTGCTTTGATAATATGTTCAATCCTGGCATTGGCCTTATGAATCTTTCAAAACTCTTAAAGCCGAAGGGTCGTATGATATGTATGGAGTCTGCCGGGACATGGAATGGCCCCTATGTAATGTTTTCTCCGGCGTGGTTTTATGATTTTTATGTTACTAATAAGTATCAGCATTGTGCTGTTTACCTTGCCTCTTATCAAAACAATAATGACCTTACCCATGGTCCGTGGAAAATGGAGTATGTTAACATGACAGCGGATCCAGGCGGTCCTTCTCCAGAGGCCTTAAATAGGCATTTACTCCTTTTGGTGATCGCAGAAAAATCTTCTGAATCTACGGATTCAGTTCAGCCTATCCAGTTTCACTATAGAACAACTGCGGAATTGCAAGATAATTTCCGCTGTAACGAAGATAACCTAAGGGAGAACGACCGACCGCTGCTTAATGGTATGATAATTGACCCCAAGACAGCGCCTTATCTTATCAATGTTGGGTTTTTTGGAGAGGTAGGTCCTTCTTCTCGAAGGATTGTAGTGGATCATATGGGTAAATTTCTGGTTCGGGCAGGTTATGTTATTGGGTTAATAGGAAAAGTAATATTCAAGATAGGAAACAAACTTAATCCAAAACACTATTAGCTGAAACTATATAATAGACCTGCTGCGTGGGTGAAAATGTCGTTCTTGAGAGCTGCAGAAAATAAGGAAAAAAATGGGAAAAAGACTCACGTAGCAGATTTAATATAATTGCAGGGATTGTAATTTGAAAAATGGGTTTTACTAGTATATGGGTTAAAAAAGGGGGCAAAAAAATGAATAAATCATACGCTATCTTAGGTGGAGGAGGCTCATTTGGTATTCATACATCTAAGTATCTATTGGAACAACAAGGCATAGAACGCGTCATATCTGTAGGAAGAAGTTCAGCTAAACCTGAAGCTTTTACATTAAAAGTGGGGGAAAATGATAAAAGATATTCATATTTCCCTTATCATATAACTTATGAACTTGATTTGCTTTTAGAGCTTCTCGATAAAGAAAAGCCTGATGTTATTGTGAACTATGCAGCCCAAGGGGAAGGTGCCGTCTCCTGGAAAAACTCCTGGAGATTTTTTGAAACAAATTCCATGGCCCTTGCACGATTAACAGAAGAATTGATGAAGAGGGATTATTTAAAACGGTTTATACAGATTGGGACCTCTGAATTATATGGATCCGTGAATGAGGCTGTGACAGAGGATGCCCCAATTCGTCCAAGTAGCCCTTATTCTGCTTCTAAAGCCGCCTTTGACTTACATCTTATTTCCATTCACAAAGTCCTCAAATTTCCTATGAATATCATTAGGCCCTCTAATGCATACTGTCCCGGACAACTATTACACCGCATTATCCCAAAAGCTGTTGTATGTGGATTGACGGGGAAAACTTTGCCTTTGCATGGTGGTGGTAAAGCCGAGAAATCTTATATTCATGCCCGCGACTTAGCCCGAGCTATCCATCTTGTTGCTGAAAAGGCGCCTATCGGTTCTGTATATAACGCAGGCCCCAAAAACCCAACAGCAATTCGTACACTTGTAGAAATGGTTGCTGAAACCTTAGGTATCAAGTTTGAAGACCTTTGTCAGGTAACAGAGGATAGATTAGGACAAGATTCCAGATATTGGCTTGATTCTAGCGCTATCTATAAAGATGTGGGTTGGAAGCCGGAAATTGATCTTAAAGAGGGTATTCAAGAAATGGTTGATTGGGGCAAGACGTATATTGACCAACTTAAAGACTGGCCAACAGGCTATACAATGCGTGGATAGAATAAGAAGAAAGTTGGTAACAAGTAGAATGACATTTTCTCAAAATTTTATGAAAGAAGTTGAATCGATCACCCAATCTCTATACTATGGAATAATTGAAAATCTAGCTGTTGAATTGCATGCTCTTCGTGAACTTAAAGGCCGTCTCTTCATTCTGGGGGTGGGGGGAAGTGCTGCCAACTGCAGCCATGCTGTCAATGATTTCCGTAAACTTTGTGGCATTGAAGCTTACGCACCAACGGATAATGTCTCTGAATTAACGGCTCGAACCAATGATGAAGGGTGGGAAACCGTTTTTTCACAATGGCTTATGGTGAGCCAGGCTAAGGAAAATGATGCGCTTTTGATACTCTCCGTTGGGGGAGGCAATTCAGAAAAGAAGGTCAGTGTCAATCTTGTTAAGGCCATTGATGAGGCCAAAGTAAGAGGGTTGAAGATCTTTGGAATTGTCGGCCGCGATGGGGGTTACACAAAAGAAAAAGGGGATTGTGTTGTTGTTATTCCAACGGTGCATGCAGACCGCGTCACGCCTCACACAGAGGCTTTTCAAGCTGTTGTTTGGCATTGTTTGGTCAGCCATCCCATTTTACAAAAAAACGCAACGAAATGGTAATTTGTAAAAATGTTTGAATTTCCTAAATAGCCATGACTCAATCATCTAAACTACGAGTTGTTATTGTCGGCTTTGGGATCCAAGGAAAGAAGCGTTTTAAGCTTTTACCAGATGGCTGCCAGGCGATTGTAGACCCGATTTTTCCCGAAGCTCATTATCAATCTATAGAGTCAGTACCGTTAGAAGACTATGATGCAGCACTCGTTTGTGTGCCAGATCAAGAGAAGTTTCGTATTTTAAAATACCTCCTGGCAAATAAAAAACATGTTCTTGTTGAAAAACCTATTATTTTCAATCAACAAGAGGTAAGCGATATTAAAAATCTATCAAATTCTGCCGTCTGCTACACGGCTTATAATCATCGATTTGAACCGCATTTTGTTCGCATGAAGGATTATATCAAGAGTGGTGAACTTGGAAAAATTTATACCTGCCGGATGTTTTATGGAAATGGCACAGCGCGGGATGTGCGGAATTCGCCTTGGCGAGATAAAGATTTAGGCGTTATCCAAGATTTAGGATCCCATCTTTTAGATACATTTTTGTTTTGGTTTGACGATTCGCAAAGGGTTTTTAAGAAAATTGTGACAAATGCTTTTGAAAACAAAGCGCCTGACCATGTTGTTATTCATTCTGAGGGAACGCCCTACGCTCAGTTAGAAATGACTCTCCTGAGCTGGCGCAATCACTTTACGTGCGATATTTATGGGGAAAACGGGTCAGCGCACATTGATTCTTTATGCAAATGGGGCCCGAGCACATTTACCACACGGAAACGAATTCTGCCCAGCGGTCGACCAAGTGAAGACTCCGTAATTTTGACCCAATCAGACCCAACCTGGGAATTAGAGTACCAGCATTTTGTAAATTTATGTTCCCAAGGTCATGGAACCAATATTGATAAAGATGTGTGGATTTCAAGGAATTTTTAGATGACTTTTACCATTGGTTTTGTCGGCGCTTCTCACCTTTCCTATGTGTCAGCTATTGCTGCTGCCGAAAAATGCGGAGATGGCTTTAAAGTTGTTTGTTATGCACAAGAGCATCTTTTCGAGAAGGGTAAGCCAGAAACTTTAAGCATTCAAGAGCCGGATCTTTTAAGGTTGCTGGATAAAAATAAAGCTCATCTTACTTTTACAAGAAATTTGACAGATATTAGCCAATGTGAGCTTGTCTATTTGGCCATTGACGTTCCAACAGATGATCAGGGAACAAGTAATCTTAGTATCATTCGGAAGCAAATTGAAGAGATGATCTCTCATCTGTCCAACTCCGCAATTTTAGTGATTCTGAGCCAAGTACCTCCAGGTTTTACACGGAGCATCCCTTTTCCTCAAGAGCGGTTGTTTTATCAGGTTGAGACCTTGATATTTGGGAAGGCTATGGAAAGAGCGCTCTTTCCCGAACGCTTTATCATTGGAAATTTTGGGAAGACCAAGCATCTTCCTCAATCCTATGAAACTTACCTAAAAAAGTTTAATTGTCCTATTTTTGTCATGAATTATGAGAGTGCCGAACTTGCCAAGATTTCTATAAACCTCTACTTGGTTGCGACCGTTACCACAACGAACACGCTTGCTGAAATTTGCCAGCATGTTGGTGCGGATTGGGAAGATATAGCTGAAACTTTACGTTTAGATAAACGGATTGGTCCTCACGCCTATTTAATCCCCGGGTTAGGATTAGCAGGTGGGAATCTGGAGCGCGACCTGGCGACGATTCAAAAAATTGCTTTTGACCATGGATGCTTTGCAAAACTTATTGATGCAGAACTTGAAGATAGTTCCTATCGATTACATTGGGGATTGCGCATGTTAAAGCAGCATTGCAAGATGATTGAAAATCAGAAAATTGGTATCTTGGGATTAACATACAAAGAAAACACACATTCATTAAAAAATTCAGCCAGCCTTAAATTCCTAAAATCGATTGGCAAGGAACAGCGTGTGTATGTTTATGATCCTGCTGTGACAAATTTGAAAGACCATGCTCACATTAATTTTTGCAAAACAGCTGATGATGTTATTAAAAATTCTACCGTCTTAGCCATTATGACCCCCTGGCCGGAGTTTTCGAAGGTTAATTATGAGACTTTTTCAGGAGACATTATTGATCCTTATGGAATGATAAAACAGAAAAATGGTGACTCTAAAATTTACCAAATAGGAAAACCGATATGTTAAAGCACGCTTATGAAAACCCCCAATCCCCTGGTCGTGTCATTGTCCTTGGATCAGGCGGTGTCGTTGGGAAGAGATTGGTCAAATCTCTCCTATCGGAAAATGTAAATGTATTGGGAATTGAACGAAAAGATTGTGACCTGGGGAGTGCACACGCTGTAGAATTTTTGAAAGGCCATTTTCAAGAAGATGATAGTCTCGTTTTCTTGAGTGCAATTACGCCAGATAAAGGTCAGGGAATCCAAGCATTTCAAGACAACATTGCACTTGCAAGAAATGTCTTTGAGGCTTTACGACAAAAACCTGTCGGGCATGTTCTATTATTTAGCTCAGAAGCAATTTTTCCCATGACTTCGGAATTATTACGAGAAGATTCAAGCTTATGTCCCTCAGACCTTTATGGATTGATGCATTTGACCCGTGAAAAACTCTTTCAAACACTCTCTATGCCTCTTGGAATCTTGCGTTCAACGCTCATCTTTGGTCCGGGTGATACCCATAATTCTTACGGCCCAAATCGTTTCTTAAGAGAAGCGCTCAATCAAAAAACGATCACTTTGTTTGGAGGGGGAGAAGAAAAAAGGAGCCATGTTTTCGTGGATGATGTCGTTGAATTGACGATAAAAGCCCTGCAATATAAAAGCATGGGGACTTTGAATATGTGCCCTGCACCCACAGTTTCTTTCTTCGATGTTGCCAAAATTATTCAAAAATCTTTGAACATAGATGTAGATATTATTCAAAAGCCACGTTCTTCAGCCATAACCCATCGGTACTTCGATAATGAAAACCTCTATCACGCCTTTCCTGATTTTCGTTTTGAAGATATGGAAAAATCTATAAAAGATTGTATCAGTTACTCTAATATCAATTTGTTATCAAAACTATGAAATAGAGTCTCTTTGTAATTTTAAAACGCTTGATTTTTAGATAAATAATGTCACAAATTCATTTATTACGCTCATTACCCAAAACAAAACGTCATATAAATGGGAGAGCTAACCCTGAAACGGTGAAAATTGCAAAGCAATTTGGCGAGGTTTACTTTGATGGACCAAGGCAATATGGCTATGGCGGTTATAAGTATGATGGCCGCTGGTTAACTGTTGCACGAGATATCATTGCTTTCTTTGATCTAAAACCTAAGATGCGTGTTTTAGATGTAGGGTGTGCAAAAGGGTTTCTCGTGAAAGATCTCCTTCAACTATGTCCAGGATTGGATGTGTTTGGGTTAGATATTTCCGAATATGCGCTTAAAAATTGCGAGCCAGAGGTTGTTGGTAAGCTTCACCTTGGAAGTGCAACCAGCCTTCCTTTTCCTAATGCTAGCTTTGATGTTGTTCTATCAATAAATACCCTTCATAACCTCCCAAGAGAATCTATTATTATAGCTTTGCAAGAAATTGAACGAGTTGGGAAGGGTAAATCTTTTATTCAAGTTGATGCCTATAGAAACCAAGAGGAAAAAGATCTTTTTGAAAAATGGAAATTAACAGCTGAGTATTATGTCTACCCAGAAGAATGGTTAAAACTTTTCATAGAAGCAGGATATACCGGCAACTATGACTGGACAATTTTAGAAGATAATTAGATATGCAAAACAATATTTACGTTGACCTTTTCAAAAAAATGCTTCTCATTCGCTATGCGGAGCAAATTCTGGCAGATCACTATAAGCTTCAAGAAATCCGTACACCAGTCCATTTTGGTATTGGGCAGGAAGCTGTCGCTGTTGGTGTTTGCTCTGCCCTTAAACAAGATGATGTGATTTTTAGCCATCATAGATGTCACAATCATTATCTTGCTAAAGGTGGAGATCTTAATCGCTTTGTTGCTGAACTCTATGGCAGAGAATCTGGCTGTTCTCAAGGAAGAGGAGGTTCTGTCCATTTAACAGATTCTCACGCCGGTGTTATTGCGACAAGCGCTATTCTCGGACAAATGACCCCCGTTGCTGTGGGAGCCGCATTATCGTTTAAAATGGATAATAAGCCCAATGTTGCGGTAACTTTCTTTGGAGACGGTGCTTTTGACGAGGGCATTGTTTATGAGTCATTGAACTATGCGGCCATTCAAAAACTACCTGTCATTTTTGTTTGTGAAAACAATTTATATTCCACTGAAACGAAGTTAGATATTAGAAAAAAACCAGGAACAGAGTTTGCTGATCGTGCCAAAGCTTTTGGTATATCCTCTTATAAAATCGAGGGAAATGATGTGATAACCGTTTTCGATGCTGCTTCAAAGGCTGTTGAAGAATGTCGAAAAGGGAATGGGCCAGTATTTTTAGAGTGTGATACCTATCGATGGCTTGAGCATGTTGGGCCCTATTTTGACTACGAGCTACATCGCACTTATCGAACTCAAGAAGAAATTGAAAAATGGCAAGAACGGTGCCCCATTTCCTTGATGAGTCAATATTTAACTGAAAATGGCATTGTTTCTTTAGTCGAGCAGGAAGCCTATCACGCGTATTATGAAAAAGAAGTTCGCACGGCAATCTTACAAGCACAGCTCTCTCCTTGGCCTAAGCCCGAAGCTATTTTAAATAATATTTATTGAGATTTATGATGCAATCTTCTTTGTCACCTGCAAAAAAACAAGCTGCCCATAACATTATGAAATATAAGGACGCTCTTGAAGATGCTTACCTTCAATGTATGGAAAAAGATCCTTCTATTTTCATCGCTGGCATTGGTGTTGACTACTCTTCAGCCGTTTTTGGGACGACCCATCAAATAATCGAGAAATATGGTTCAAAAAGAATTTTTGATACGCCTGCTATGGAAAATGCCCTAACCGGCATTGCTATTGGAGCAGCAGCGATGGGAAAACGTCCCGTTATTATCCATCTTAGAAATGACTTTATGTTTCTTGCCCTTGATCAACTCATAAATTTAGCGGCCAAATGGAAATATATGTATGGAGGAAATGCAGGGAACTTACCGATCGTGATTCGGGGAATTATCGGCAGAGGCTGGGGTCAAGGAGCTACGCACTCACAAAGCCTCCACACCATTTTAGGATATTTTCCAGGCCTTCATGTGGTTATGCCTGCTTTTCCAAAAGATGCAAAAGGATTAACGATTTCAGCTCTTCAAGGGAATACACCGACGATTATTCTAGAACATCGTTCTTTATATGAAACGTCAGGCGTTGTTGATGAGGATTGTGTTCCTGTGCCCATTGGGAAAGCGAACATTGTCTGTGAAGGAAGTGATATTTCCATAATTGCCGTCTCTCAAATGGCAAGAGAAGCTTTGATTGCAGCAGAATATTTAAATAAATTAGGTATAAAGGCGGAAGTGATTGATTTAAGGTCTGTCCGCCCCTTTGATGAGGAAACCATATTAACTTCATTAAAGAAAACAGGTCGCATTCTCGC
Source organism: uncultured Candidatus Finniella sp. (assembly GCA_964641635.1). Classification (GTDB taxonomy): domain Bacteria; phylum Pseudomonadota; class Alphaproteobacteria; order Paracaedibacterales; family VGCI01; genus VGCI01. The sequence goes on from CAZXMD010000028.1 coordinate 13,497, forward strand.
CATTGATAATGGATGGAAAATGTTTGGGGTGTCTAGCGAAGTTGCAGCCGTTTGTGTAGAAAAGGGGTTTCAATATTTAAAACAACCCATTAAGAGGCTCGCTTGGCAAGATTGCCCTGCGCCTGTATCAAAATCTCTAGAAGATGTTTTCTATCCAAATGCCACAACGATTGCTCGTGAAGTATTATTAATGCTTAAAAAAGATGCTTCCCTACTTGGTAACGTTACATTGGAAGACGGTTTTAAAGGCCCATACTAGTGATGAATTTATTTATTTTCTCTGATGTTCTATAGATGAATATATAAAATGACAGGCAAAACAAAAGAACCTCAAAAAACGACACTTGTATTATCAATTTCCAGCGATATTGGAACAGCTTACGCATTTAGGAAGCTGAAACAGGGATATTCCGTGTGGGGCACTTATCGAACAAGAAGCACAAATGTTGATAAATTAAGTGAATCGGGCGTTCACTTAGTTCATTGTGATCTGCTTGATGAAGAATCTTTGGTACAAGCCTCACAGTATTTTTCTTCAGCCGGAATAAAGTGGGATAGCTTACTTGTAGCTCCTGGAACTTTGTTTCCTGTTGGTAAATTTGAAGATGTAGATATTAAAGTTTGGGAAAAGGCCATAAAAGTTAATTTTATTAGCCCGCTGATTTTCCTACATAAAGTATTAAAAATTAGGA
>CAZXMD010000028.1:14198-14458 GCA_964641635.1 uncultured Candidatus Finniella sp.
GTACTGGGAAATCTAGGATTACTAGCCTTCTTAATGGCCCTTGTGCTATTTTTTTTGCAGGGAGTGGAACGAATGATTCACCTCTCAATTATTCATCCTATACTTTATCAAAAATTGCCCTCATAAAAGCATGTGAATTGTTAGATTCTGAAATAGATGACGCAAGATTTGCCATTGTGGGACCTGGAATTGTTGATACAAAAATCCATGAACCGACCCTTCAAGTAGGCAAAAAAATCAGTGCCGCCTATGAAAAATTA
>CAZXMD010000029.1:0-13771 GCA_964641635.1 uncultured Candidatus Finniella sp.
GGTGATGTGCTTAAAGGGCTTGATTTTCCAGATAACACTTTTGATATTATTGTCTGCTATGGAGTCTTTCAATATGTTTTGGATTTCATCAATCCCTGCTTAATCGAAATGAAACGCCTGCTGAAACCAGATGGATTGGCAGCTCTTTCTATGGGTTTCAAAAATACAAACGTTTTTTTTAGGGAGATAATTTCTGACGAAAAAGATTTTTTAGAAATTATTTCAAAGGAATTGATCATCGAAGACTTCCTAGTATATTACCATGAAATGGGTACCCAACAAAACCAATCCCAGGATATTGATTTATCATCTCAATCCCGAGATTTTCTTGTTTTTGCCAGGAATAAAGGAATCTAATGTCAAAACCTGTTGTCTACGTGGTTCATTGTGTCGATACAGAAGGTCCTCTTGAAGAAAGCTTAGAAGCAACCTTTGAGAGATTAAGGAAAGAACGAAATGTGGACCTTCCCCCTTCCCTACAAACCCTAGAAGCCTTACAAAATAAAGAGATTGATTTAGGAGGTCAGGAAGATGATATAGCGGATTATCTTTCCCCTTCCCGATTGTCTTATCTATCAACCTGGCAAAGCCTTGAAAAAATGGTTTTACAAGCCACAGACCCTACTTACCGAAAGGCCCATGCCAGCCCGGACGGAAGCCTTTATACCTTTTCCTGGTTTATTATCGATATTGTCGGGTATAAAGATAATCCCCGAAGAAAAGCTCTTGGATTCCATAGTGTTTGGGACCAATATCACCGAATTTTAAAAGACCGCTTTTACAATGATGTGATCGGATGGCATTTTCACACAGTTCCGCCCACACGTCATGCGCTTCATTACAATACAAGCTGGTCTAATAATGATTTTCATGAGCAGGTTTTAGCCAGAAAAATAATTGAGAAAAAATGGTTTCCTGTTTTATTCCGTTCCGGGGGCGTTATCGAAAGGAACGACATAAGCCATTGGCTAGAAAGGTTTATTCCTTTCGATTACTCAAACCAGAACAATAAATATGCCGAATTCTCTCCGGGATCCCAAAGTGACTGGCGCCATGCCCCCATGGCCTGGGGGTCCTATAATCCTTGTTTTTATGATTATCGTAAGGTCGGCAATATGAAACGAAGCATTTTTAGATGCCTTGATATTAAAACACCTGGCTGCAGATTGGATGATGAGGAAGTCAAAAATGCATTTCAACAGGCGAAAGAAACAGGGGTTGCTGTTCTCGCCTATACCAATCATGATAGGCGAGATATAAGGCCAGAAATCGAGCACATGCATACGCTTATTACAAAAATTTCACAAAATTATCCTGAGGTTGAATGGCGATATGTGAATGCCCTTGAAGGCTCTAAACGTTACCTTGGCCAGAAAGCAACTCCTCCTCTATCCCTAAGCCTTAAAATTGAAAATGAAACACTCATAGCTTCTTCAAATCAACCCGTTTTTTCTGGAGACGTGTTTTTAGCAGTTGAAGAGGAAGGCGGTCTATTTTACCGAGATAATATGACGATGGAATCATCAACATCATGGGGATATTCTTCCCCCCGTTGGAGCAATATCCAAAGGGTTGGCGTGGCGGCCGCAACTGAAGATGGCCAATCTGTTTGTGAAGTAATAAATTTATAGAAAGATGGAGATCACTTTGCAAAATAAGGTTTTAGCCGTCATAACGGCAAGGGGGGGGTCAAAACGGCTTCCTCAAAAGAATATTAGACTTTTAGGGGATGTTCCTCTTATATCCTGGACAATAAGGGCAGCTCAACAATCCAAACATATTGATCGCTTGGTCTTGTCCACTGATGACCCTGAGGCTACCCAAATCGCAAAAAATGAAGGCTGTGATGTGCCTTTTGTCCGGCCAGATGCCCTTTCCGGAGATCATGCTACATCCTACGATGTCGTCCTCCATGCCTTGCAATCATTAGAAGAAAAATATGATTGGGTTGTCCTGCTCCAGCCAACATCACCCTTTCGAACGACAGAAGACATTGACCTCGCCATCGAATTTGCGCTCTCAAAGAACCAGGATAGCGTCATCAGTGTTTGCGAATCTGAAAAAAGCCATTTGATGCTTTTTATGCGAGATGGGGAGGGAAAATTGACCTCTCCCTGCGGCATTTCTCTTACGGATTTGAATCATACCCGGTCGCAAGATATGCCAATTCCTTATGAAATTAATGGGGCTTTATATGTGGTTAAAACGCCTTGGTTTATCAAAAATAAATGTTTCTTTGATGAAGAAACATTAGCTTATGTTATGCCCCGAGATCGATCAGTCAATATTGATACAGAACACGACTGGAAAGTGGCTGAGGCATATATTTTTAATAACAAAAATGAAGAAAGGAAAATAAAATGAAAATACTCGTATTAGGTGGTGGAAGCATTGGAAAACGCCACATTAAAAACCTATTATCCGTACTGGGCTCACCAGACAGCATTTTTGTTGTGGAACCCAATGAAGAGAGAAGAAATGAAATAGTGAGCCTGGGTGTTCTTGCCAATCAAGTCTTTCCAACGAGGGAAGATGCTCTGAAAGCCAATACCTATGAAGGAGCTATTATCGCAACGCCCACTTCATTGCATTACGAAGACGCTCTGTCTCTGATCGACCACAAGCTAGCGTTAATGATCGAAAAACCTTTGGGCGTTGATGGTCAATTTGCAAAGCAATTGGAAGAGAAGGCAAAACAAAACAATAAATTTGTTTTCACAGCCTACTGTTTTCGGTTTGATCCTGTTGCCAATAAATTTAGTGAGCTCCTCAAAAGTGGGCTCATCGGAAAATTATTGTATGCCCGTGCGGAGATGTCTACTTATCTGCCAGATTGGCATCCCCATGAGGATTATCGAACTTTTTATATGGCCAAAAAGAAATTAGGCGGAGGAACTTTGCTTGATCAAAGCCATTTATATGACATGGCCTTATGGTTTTTTGGTGATATTGAGTCTGTATTTGGCATTACAAAGAAGCATAGCGATTTAGAAATCGAGACAGACGATTTTGGAGAGTTCATTTTTACAATGAAATCCAATTTCAACGTCTCAATTCACATCGATTTATTTACGAGGCCTTGGCGTGAATTCTTTCAAGTCAGCGGGACTGAGGGTACATTAACATGGGATATTCACACCCGCAAGATTATCCATGAAACCGTCGATAATAAGAAAGAAATTTTGATCGAAGGCAAGGACTACAATCAAATGTATGTCAATGAAGTGAATTATTTTATTGATCAAATTAAAGCAAATGGCGCTCAACAAGGCCCTAAGTTTCAAGATGGGAAGCGTGTTGTTGAAATTATTGATGCGATTCGACTCTCAACTGAAGAGAAGAGAACGATCTCTTTTTGATGAAGAAAAGGCTTCTTATATCGGCTAACGATTTTGGATCAGGGACCGCTCTTTACCCCGTTTATGAAGCGTGTTTATCCCATCATAATGAGATCGAGGTTTCTTGCCTAATCTCTGGGCCTTCCCAGGAACTTTTTCCAAAAGATAGGGAAGGAAGAATCTATCATCTCCCTCTTCCTTCAGAGGGGCTCGATAGCCCAGATTATCTTCAGAAGTTTCAAGAAGAACTGACAAAATACACTAACATCTTAAGGCCAGATGTCTTGCTAACCGGCATTTCTGGGAGTTATGCGGGAATTGATGAAGTCTTATTAAAGGTATGTAAAGAAAAAATTCCAACGTTTAGTTTTCAAGACTATTGGGGGTATGTGAACCTAAATTTAGGTGTTCATGCTGATCATATTTTTTTGTTAGATTCTTTAGCTCTAGAAGTAACAGCCACAAAAATCATGGTGCCAACCTCCATCGTCGGCTCCCCTAAATATGATTATTATGTGGCAAAAAAGCACGAAGAAATAAGTCAACACCTCAATACTTCGTCATCACCCGATTATGATTTGTTTATTGGTCAGCCTTTGTGGCATTTGCCTAGTTATAAACAAACACTAGAAATTGTTATTGAAGCTTATGAGAAAACAACGAGAAAACTGATTTATTTACTCCATCCGTTAGAAGAAAGTTTTTTGATTGATTCAGCCTCTAAACACGGAAACATAACCATTTTAGGGGCTCGCCCCTCTTGTATCGAGTCCCTAATGATGAGGGCAGTAAAAATATTGAGTTGCTTCTCTACATGTCTTTTTGATGCTTTCTTGCTCAAAGACCTGATGAAAGCAAAAGCTCCTCAGCTCGCTTCCGTCATGATGTTTGATGAGCTTCTAGAGGCTCATAGAAAATACTCAGGTGGGTTAGAATTTTTTCCGCTTGCCAACAAAGGCGCTTCCACTATTAAAACCATTTTGGAATTAGAGAAATTTATCGAGGACAGTATTATCTTTCAAAATGACCACATTTCAGAACAATACGCCGGGGCCAGTCAAAAAATTTTAGACCAGATCATGGCTTCCTTGAGGAAACATTAAAAGATGGTACGTGTTATTTCTCGATTGGACATTAAGGGAGGAAATCTTATTAAAGGTATTAACCTTGAAGGGCTCCGTGTCATCGGCAATCCGGTTGACTATGCTGAATTATATTATAATCAAAACGCAGATGAATTAATCTACATGGATTCCGTAGCAAGCCTTTACGAAAGAGAATACATTGCTGATTTAATTAAAAAAACAGCGGAAAGAGTGTTTATTCCTATCACGGCTTCGGGGGGCATAAAAACAGTCCAGGATGTTGAAGTCATCTTGCGCTCCGGCGCTGACAAGGTTTCCATCAATACTGCAGCCGTTAAAAATCCACTATTAATCAAAGAAGTATCTGAGAATTTTGGTAGTCAATGTATGGTTTTACAAATTGATGCTAAAAAAACAAATCTTGGCTATGAAGTCTATATTGATGGAGGACGGGAAAAAACAGGGATAGAAGTTCTGGAGTGGGCAAAAAGGGGCATTGACCTTGGTTGTGGTGAGATAATGTTAACCTCCATTGACCAAGATGGAACCAAAAAGGGATTTGACATAGACTTACTTGAAAAAATGTCTGAAGTTATTGATATCCCCCTTATTGCCAGCGGCGGGATGGGAAAGTTATCTCATCTTGATCCCTTGGTTGAAAGAAACCTTGCCGACGGGATCGCAATCGGCACAGCATTTCACTATAAAATATGCGCGCCGATCGACGTCAAAAAGTACATAGGTTATTAATATGACACAAAAAGTAGCTATTCTGGATTATTCTATCGGCAACATCTATAGTGTTGAAAAAGCTTTTAAGCACATTGGTGCAGATCCAATTCTTGTTTCAAAACACCAAGAGATTAAAGAGGCGGATCGCCTTGTTCTTCCAGGTGTTGGAGCCTTTAAAAAATGTATTGATACCTTAGAAGATTTAAAACTCATTAACCCTATATTAGAGTTTATAAAAAGTGGACGCCCCTTTTTAGGTATTTGTGTTGGTATGCAGCTTCTCATGAGTAAAAGCTTTGAGGGGGGAGAATCTAAAGGACTCGATATCATTTCAGGTATTGTTGAACCCATTCCCACCCTATTGGATGGAAGAAGATTAAAGGTTCCTCATATTGGCTGGCGTTCTATAAATGAACATTCCAAGAATCAACTCTTAAAAAATATCGAACCAAATGAAGCGTTCTATTTTGTTCACTCTTATAACGCATACATACAGGATTCATCAGCGAAAACATACCTAGCAAGCTACGAAAATTATCCTATAACGGCTCTGGTGGAAAAGGATAATGTCTTTGGATGCCAATTCCATCCTGAAAAAAGCCGAAACAGTGGTTTAACGCTTCTAAAGAACTTTATAAATTTCTAAAAGCAATGGATAGCCATATCATCCATCTTTCATCAGATTATATCTTTTCAATTATCCATGAAATTGAAAAAAAAGTGCCTGTTAAAGATTGGGTCATCAATGGTGTTCATGTCTGGCCCATTTTAAGATTGCAATTACGCCCTATAATCTTTGAAATGACGCGCAATAAAGCTGTGGAACAAGCCCACCTCAACTCAAAAGATATTCCTTTAGCAAGCAGATCCTTTTCAAAAATTCTGCAATTTTTTAAAGGATTTTACAAATTTCCCTTCAGAAGAATTTTAAAACAACATGACGCGGTTTTATTTAGTGATGGCTGTTCTTTAGATTGCATTGATGGTATTTGGTCAGATAAATTTTTCCGACTTATTGAAGATCAATTGAATGAGCTTGGACACACGGCTCTCACGATTGCGCCTTTTGAGGTTTCTTTGAAGCCCCTTAAAAGCCCTCTCTATAATATATCAATTATTGAAACTGGGGCTGAAATATTGACTTCACTACGAATTCGACTCCCATTTGAACGGATCAGACTTAAACAGTATGATACTTTTATAGAAATTTTGAGTCATCATAATATCCCAATAAGATATTTCACTTACAAAGAGATTTTTTTCAAATCCTATAAGATAAGTTTAATCGAGAAGGTTTTTACGTGGATTTTAAAACATATAAAACCGTCTGTTGCAATGATTGTTTCTTACTATCATGATTTGGGGTTTGCCTTTAATAGAGCCTGCAAAAAGCTTGGGATTCCAACCGTAGAAATTCAGCATGGGACACAAGGGGGTGTTCATGACGCCTATAACCACTGGCAGCAAGTTCCAGCACACGGCTACCCAGAGCTTCCTTCCCTATTCTGGGCATGGAGTCAGGAAGATGCTCTTGAGATTGAAAGATGGGGAAGCAAAACGCACGGAGCCCATCGTGCTTTTGTCGGGGGAAACCCGACAGTTGAGTTCTGGCTTTGCAAAAATAAGACCGTACAAGGCTATGATAACAAAATTGACTCTCTTAAAAAAAAAATTTCCACAAACGAGAACGTTATCGATATTCTTGTAACCCTCCAACCTGTTCAGGCTTTTCAAGCCTACTGGGATATCCTTGCCCAAGTCATTCAACATGATTTTGGTAACATTCAGTGGTGGATTCGGAATCACCCGACGACTACTTTTGGCAATAAGACGGAAGGACTGGATAAGATCCTTTCCCTCAAAAACGACCATGTAGAAATATATGAGAGCTCAAGGCTGCCCTTAGGTGCACTATTGAGAAACATGGATTTGCATGTAACCGTTCGCTCAAGTACATGCTTGGAAGCAAAATCTTTTGGTCTTAAAACCCTTTTCATAGCCGACTTTGTCCAAAGTGAGCACTCTGAATTTATTAAAAACGGACACGGTATTATCATTGAAGATAAACAATCTATCATTCAATATATCAAAGATTTTACCCCCGATAAAAAAGCCCAGGATTATATGGAATCAAGTAGATCTGTTGGAATTTTATTAGAGAAAATCAAGAATTTATAATGAATACGGTTATGTCTAACATGGATAAAATCCAAATTATCGATTATGACCAATGCAACATAGGGTCCGTGATTTCTGCATTCAAACGACTGGGAACGCCTTTTGAAATTGCCCACCGCCCTGAAGAAATAAATAAGCAAATCCACAAAATAATTTTACCTGGTGTCAGTTCATTCGATACTTGCGTCCATGCTTTAAGAAACGCAGGCTTTTGGGATTGTTTTAAAAACCCCGATACTATCAAAAACAAAAAAATACTTGGTATCTGCGCAGGAGCCCAAGTGCTTTTCGAAGGGAGCGAAGAAGGAGAAGAAGAGGGCTTGGGTATTTTCAAAGGCTTCGTTAAGAAACTTAAACCGGAAGGCCATGTAAAAATCCCTCACTTAGGTTGGAATTATATAAAAGCCAATCAGTCAGGCCCGAAATCCAAGCTTCTGGCTCATGTTAATCTAGAGAAAAGATTTTATTTTTCGCACTCTTATCATTTTCCCAAATCAGATCATACTCTAGCTTTTGTTGATTATGGCTACCAATTTCCCGTTCTCATCAGCAGTGAAGCGGTAACGGCAATACAATTTCATCCCGAGAAAAGCTACAACCAAGGCCTACAACTCTTGAAGAATTTTTGTACGCTATAATGCTAGCACCTCGACGTATCCCTGTTTTACAAATTCTCAATAGGCGTCTGGTTAAAACGGTTAGCTTTAAAAATCCGTCTTATGTTGGTGACCCCTTGAATGCTGTCAAGATTTTCAACGATAAAGAGGTTGATGAACTCATCATTATGGACATCACACCAGGCGGAGTAGAAAAAAAACCTGATTTTGAGTTTGTAGAGATGCTATTATCTGAGTGTCAAATGCCTGTTGGTTATGGAGGCGGAATTCGTAATGAAGAGGATGCGCATCGTATAATTGGCTTAGGAGCTGAGAAGATTATTGTTAATTCTATTGCATTTAATAATCCTGAAGAAGTCTTAAGAATTGCTCAGCATTATGGCTCTCAAGCTGTATCACTTTCGCTAGATTATAAGCTAGGCTATTTCCGAAATTATAAATTTTACAAAAATGGTGGCCGAGAAAAAGTAAAACTTTCAACTGACAACCTTCTCAAATTCATTAAAGAAACTAATTGTGGAGAGATTATTCTTCATAACATTAACAATGATGGACAATTCTCTGGATTTGATTATAGTCTAATAAAAAAACTTAAAGACAAGACCGATATTCCAATAGTGGTTTGTGGGGGCGCGCGTTATCATCAAGATTTTCTCGAAGCAATTCAGGGGGGAGCCCATTCAGCTGCAGCTGGAAGCATGTTTATCTATCAAGGGCCTCATAAGGCCGTTCTTATTCAATATTAAAGGACAGTTATGCACGTTAAAATTTGTAATTTTTGTGTTATGGATACGACAGATCCAGATATCGTGTTTGATGACAAAGGGGTCTGCAACCATTGCACTTCGTATATGGAAAATTTACCAAAACTGCCCATCTTTCATCCAGATTCAAAAAATCTCCTTGCCAATCTTATTAATAAGATCAAAAAAGATGGTCAAGGAAACCCTTATGATTGTGTCATTGGTCTAAGTGGGGGTGTCGACAGTACCTATGTCGCTTATGTTGTTAAAAATATACTAGGAATGAGGCCTATAGCCGTTCATATGGACAATGGATGGAATTCCGAATTATCGGTCAAAAATGTTGAGAACATTATTAAGAAACTTGACATTGACCTATTCACAAAAATCTTAGATTGGGATGAATTTCGTGATTTGCAATTGGCATTTTTATGTTCCTCAACGCCAGATTCTGAGATTCCAACAGACCACGCGATAGGTGCTACACTTTATGAAATTGCAGCTAAATATAATATAAAGCATATTATAAGCGGTGCTAACTTTCTGACGGAACGTATTATGCCGCCAGCTTGGTCACAAGGGCATGGAGATTGGCGTTATATTAAGGGGTTAAGTAAAATATTCGGCAATAAGAAACTTAAAAGATTTCCGCATCTAAGTGCCATAAAACGCTTTTATTATGGGCGTATTCGCAGAATTTCTATGGTGCCCATATTTGATTTCTTTAAATTTGACCTTGCGCAAGCAAGAGACACCATCCAAAAAGAATTGGAATGGAAAGACTATGGCGGGAAACATTATGAGTCAATTTATACAAAATTTTTCCAAGGCTATATCCTTCCAACTAAATTCGGATTTGATAAGCGTAAAGGCCATCTTTCAAACTTAGTTTGCGCAGGTATTCTTTCACGAGCTGAAGCCTTGAGCAAGCTCAAAGAGCCACCCATAGAAGAGGCTGAGGTGCCTTACCTTAAACAATATGTAGCTAAGAAATTTAATATCGATGAACAGAAATTAGAGCAAATTCTAAAAGAAAAACCTAAATTCTACCGGGATTACCCTAATTTCTACAATACATTGTGGTACAGAAAATCACGAAAATACTTAAAGCCTGTTTATTATTATTTTATAAAACTAATTAGAAATACATCCAATGAACACTAAAATATCTGTTGTTGGCTGCGGTTACTGGGGCAAAAACCTCGTTCGAAATTTCTCAGAATTGGGCACTTTAACCTCTGTTTGTGATGTGAATGAAGAATTCTCTAAAGCTGAGTCTGAGCTTTACAATGTCCCCTATCTAAACCTTGAACAGCTCTTAAAAAGCGAAGTCGATGGCGTTGCAATTGCAGCCCCTGCTGAACAACATTTTAACTTAGCACAGAAGAGTTTAAAGGCTGGAAAGCATACCTTTGTCGAAAAACCTTTATCATTAAATGTTGAAGAAGCACGCAAACTCTGTGATCTGGCGCTTGCAGTTGATCGTATTTTGATGGTGGGACACTTGTTGCAATACCATCCTGCTTTTGGGGAGTTAAAACAATTAATTGCAATGGGCAATCTTGGACGTCTTCAGCATATTTACTCAAATCGATTGAGCTTAGGTAAATTCCGCAATGAAGAAAATATTCTTTGGAGTTTTGCCCCCCATGATATTTCTATGATTTTAGGCCTTGCCGGAGATTTGCCCGAAACGGTTTACGCAACAGGTGCATGTCATTTGAATCCTCGCATTCACGATGTTACAACAACTCATCTCTCCTTCAAAAATGGCCTTAAAGCCCATATCTTTGTATCTTGGCTTCATCCCTATAAAGAGCAAAAACTCGTTGTTGTTGGTGACCGAGGTATGGCGGTATTTGATGATGGTTTGGCTTGGGGTGAAAAGTTAAAACTTTATCCCCATCAAGTCGCCTGGATAAATGGATTGCCCCACCCTGAAAAAGCCGAAGTCATAAACGTTCCCATAGAAACATCCGAACCCTTAAAGTTAGAATGCCAGCATTTTATTGATTGCATCAAAAACAAACAAAAGCCTCTTACAGATGGATTTGAAGGACTTCATGTTTTGCAAGTGCTCGACGCCGCACAACAGTCTTTACATACAAAGACCACTATCTCTTTAGAAAATGAAGTTCTTCCTTACTATCGGCATGAAACAGCTATTGTCGATCATGGATGTGAAATTGGCAAAGGCACGAAAATATGGCACTTCTCCCATATTCTTAAAAATACAAAAATTGGCGACGACTGCGTCATTGGCCAGAATGTCATGGTTGGCCCCGATGTCATTGTGGGTAATCACTGTAAAATTCAAAACAATGTAAGTTTATATAAAGGAGTTATCCTTGAAGATGGTGTTTTCTGTGGGCCATCCTGCGTCTTTACGAATGTCCACAACCCAAGAGCTGACATAGAACGTAAAGATGAGTTTCGCAAAACCCATGTTGAGCGCGGTGTAACCATCGGTGCAAATGCAACAATTATTTGTGGGAATCGTTTAGGAGCATACAGCCTTATCGGTGCGGGTGCTGTTATAACGAAAGAAGTAAAACCACATGCTGTGATGGTTGGGAATCCAGCAAAACAAATTGGCTGGGTAAGCCATGCCGGTGAAAAACTTGCAGATGACTTAGTTTGTCCAAGAGAAGGGCGACGTTATCAACTCAACGCTCATGGTACCCTAGAAGAGATAAAAAATGACACAAGCCTTAAAACAGCCTGACACCGCAATGAAACAAATTCCTTTTATTGACTTAAAAGCTCAGCAAGAACGTATCCGCACTCAAATTGATGCCGCAATTAAACGAGTTTTAGACCATGGAATCTACATCATGGGGCCAGAAGTTTATGAGCTTGAAAAGCAACTTGCAGAATTTTGTGGCGTCAAGCATGCAATCTCTTGCGCTAATGGCACAGATGCGCTTGCTCTTGGATTAATGGCAAAAAATGTAGGGCCAGGAGATGCCGTCTTTGTTCCTAGCTTTACTTTTGCAGCGACGGCAGAAGTTGTTGCATGGGTCGGTGCAACGCCTGTATTTATTGATTCTCTAGAAGATACTTATAATATTGATCCTAAAAGTTTAGAGCAAGGAATCCAAACAGCAGAAAAAGCAGGTATTAGACCTGTTGGAATTATCCCTGTTGATCTATTCGGCCAACCAGCAGATTACGATGCTATCCAGGCCATTGCAGATAATCATAACCTTTGGATTATGGCAGATGGTGCCCAAAGCTTTGGGGCCACCTATAAGGGGCGTAAAGTAGGCAGTATTGGAGACATAGCAACGACCAGCTTTTTCCCGGCAAAGCCCTTAGGCTGTTATGGAGATGGGGGCGCGATTTTTACAAATAACGATGAGCTTGCGGCGGTTATAAAGTCCTTGCGCGTTCACGGCCAAGGATCCGATAAATACGATAATGTCCGTATTGGCATGAATGGGCGCTTGGATACCATTCAAGCTGCGATTCTGCTTGAAAAACTCAAAATTTTTCCCGACGAACTGATTGCCAGACAACAAACGGCAAGTGCTTACAATGAGGCATTGAAAGATATTGTTAAGGTTCCCCACCTGATAGAGGAAGCAACCTCTGCTTGGGCGCAATATACGGTGCGTTTGCAAGATCATATTGATCGTTCCAAATTGATGGCCAATCTGAAAGAGGCTGGCATTCCAACGATGATTTATTATGTAAAACCTTTACATTTGCAAACGGCCTATCGGGATTACCCCACAGCAACTGGCAGAGCGTTACCTGTTTGTGAAGTTCTGGCAAATGAGGTATTAAGTTTACCAATGAGTGGCTATTTGGAATCAGATCACATTAATTACATATTGGATGTATGCCATGAGAAATTTAAATAAAATTTTATTTATATCCCCGCACACAGACGATGTCGAATTAGGTGCTGGAGGAACACTTATGCGCTTCGCAGAAGAAAAGAAGGACATTTATGTTGCTGCTTTCTCCACTGCACGTGAGTCTCTAAAAGCGCATGGTCTTCCTCAATCTCAACTAGAGGAGGAGTTTAATCAATCTATGGAATATGCGGGAGTTTCAAAGACTTCTCGTTTTATTTATGATTTTCCTCTAAGAGAATTTACCAATTATCGGCAAGACATACTAAATATACTTATTGAGCTTAGAAATAAAATCAAACCAGATTTAGTCATAATTCCTTCTCAAAACGATATCCATCAAGACCATCAGGTAATTCATAACGAATGTATTCGATCATTTAAGTTCAATAATATTTGGTGTTATGAACTTCCCTGGAATCAACTGAAATTTAATGGTGTAGCCTACATTTCTTTAACAAAAAATTTAATTGATCGAAAATTACACTCTCTATCCTTTTATAAAAGTCAGATTTCGTTATCACGTTCTTATTTTGATAGAGATTTTATCACAGGTCTTGCTCGTGTTCGCGGTTGCCAAAGCTCTTTGGACTTTGCAGAAGCTTTTGAAGTGATTCGCGAGTATTATCCATGAAGGATTTTCAAATCATTAACATGTCTCCTGTTTTTATAGACCATGAATGGCTTCAATTTGAGCGCATAGAAAAAACTTCCGGATTAGATTTGATTTGGGATATAACCAATTTTCAAAAAGATCTTCTAAACAAATGGAAACTATCAAAAATTATGATAAAAGATAACCAACTCATAGGATATGCTGTTTTATCTGAAAAATCAACTGAATGCGTTCATTTGCATCGGCTTGTTATAAATCCTTTGCATACAAACAAAGGGTTGGGCTCATCCTTTTTAAAAAATTTAATCACCGACTTAAAGGTTAACTATAAATTTTTATCCCTTAAAGCAAATAAAAAAAATGAATTTATTGAATCCTTTTATCGGAAAATAGGATTTTTCAGGATTTACAATAAAGAAAACTCATTTTTTATGGGATACGTTCTCAAAAATGACTAAAGTTGCAATACACCAACCAAATTTTCTTCCTTGGCTTGGTTATTTTTATAAAATTCACTTGTGTGATATTTTTATTATATTAGATGATGTTCAATATACAAAGAATTCATACATAAATAGAACTCAAATTTTATCTAACAATTG